>JALXAF010000158.1 GCA_026992375.1 Anaerolineae bacterium | reverse complement strand
ACTTCCCTTTTTCCAGGATTTTCGCGTCTACGAGAGAAGGCCCCCTCAGTCCCCCCGCTTGCGGGGGGATGTCATCCTCGCCTGAAAGAATCCTCTGCAAAGGAGCGAAGCGACTGGCGGGGGAGGGCCGGGGAGGGGGCGAAGCTCTGGCGGCCCGGTCGGAAAAGGGAACTAATCTCTGGACGTGTACTTAGTAGTTGCACCTGGGGAGGAAGATAAATTCACCACCAGGCAAAAGAACGATACGCATCCCGTTTGCCCAGGATGAACGAGGCCGCCACCCGCGCCTGCACCTCCAGCAGCTTGCGATAGCTGAATCTTCGACCGGACCAATGCCTGACCCGGGTTTCAAGACGCTGGCTAAAAGCCCGGTAGAACACGCTGCGACCGTGCTTGTTGAGGTAAACGCCGCCCTTCCGGCCCGGCTCGAAATCCTCCGGCCCGATCATGCGTTTGTTGATCAGCATCAGCGTCAGCGAATCCACCACCGGCGCCCGGAATTCCTCGATCAGATCCAGGGCCAGAGCTGGCCGCGCGTATTTGTCGGCGTGGAAGAAGCCCAGATAAGGGTCAAGCCCCACCACCTGCAGGGCCGCGATCATCGCCGCTCCCAGCAGGGTGTAGCCCAGACTCAGCAAGGCATTGGCCGGATCCGGAGGCGGACGCCGCGCCCGCCCCCGAAAATCCACATCCACCCGCAGGGCCTGACGCCAGAAGCCAAAATAAGCGCGGGCCCCTGCGCCCTCCACGCCCCGCAGCCTCTCTAGCGAATCAGCCGCCTCGGCCTCGTGCAAGGCCTCCTGCACCTGCGTCAGCAGATGCCGGGGCAGATCCTGACGCCGCCGCAGCAAGCGTCGCATCATGGTGCGGCTATTGGCCAGTTTGCCTCGCACCACGCCCCGCGCAAATCGCAGACAAAAATCAGCGTCGTCATCTCGGCCGTACTGAGCTTTGCGCAGGCGCGCGTTTCGGGCCAGCGGCGGAGACAGACTGCCGCGCAGCCGTCCTCCGCGCGAGATCATGGTCAATCCCGCGCCTGCGTCCAACAGCGCCAGCAAGGCGGGCGTGGTCGCGCCCACCCGCCCCACCAGCACCACCTCATCCACCCGGGCCAGCGGCACGCGTTGCAGCACCTCGTCATCTTTTGTCACCAGAATGCGCTGGTAATCCTTTTCGATGCGGGCGCCGGTTTCGACTACATACAATGTCGCCATCACAACCTCCTGGTCATTCGTATTGGTGAGGAAAATAATCCCACATCCGCCACAACGGGCCCCGGCTGCCATGCACCTCCACCCGCTTATCTTGCCAGGTGTAGGCGTAGCTATCCCTGTCAAAGGCCACGCCCAGGAACTCGAAACCCTCATCGAAACTGGTGATGCGGGTCTTCTCCTCCTCGAAGCGTAACTTCAGCCCAGCCAGAATATCGGCCACGACGCCCTGGCAGCGTTCGGCATCCGCCCGGCTGTATGTGAGCACGATGAAATCATCGGCGTACCGCACCAGGGCCCAGCGCAGATGCACCAGGCGTTTATCCATCTCGTGCAAATACAGGTTGCTCAGCAAGGGCGAGATGGGCATGCCCTGGGCAATGCCCTTCTTTCTCTTCTTATCCACCATGCCCACATCCAGCCACAATTGCAGCAGATGCAGCGCCTGGGGATCGCGCACATTCTGCGCAATCAACCGTTGCAGCAGCGCCAGATCCACCGAGCTGAAGAAATCGTCGATGTCTGCATCCAGCACCCAGGTCAGCTTGCGGTCCCGATACTTTAGAATAGCGGCCACAGCATGAAACAAGCTGCGCCCGGGCCGATAGCCATAACTGCACGAAAGAAACTTGCGATCCAGCTTGGGACTCAGCACTTGCAGCGTCGCCCGTTGCAAAACCCGGTCCCTCACCGTGGGAATTGCCAATCGTCGGCGTCCGCCCCGGCGTTTGGGAATGTAACGAATGCGGAGCTTGTGGGGTTTGTAGCGATTGCTGCGCACGAGATCGATGATATCGCGTAAATGCCGCTCCCAATGCCGCTGAAATCGACGCACGCTCCAATGATCCACGCCCGCGGTCTTGCCATTGCGCCGGGTCTCTTGCCAGGCCTCCGTCATGTTCTCGAAATCGAGGATGCGCTCCAAAAGTTGCGCCATGATGTCACCTCCGGAGAGTGATGAAAAAACGGTATTCAGTTGTTAAGGTTCTAGGCATCGTCTGAGACTGTGTTCAGAAGATTTGGCCCCTGCTGGGCAGGTCGCAAGACGTCTGCTCCCCCGCTGGGGGATAAAGTCCCCCGGCTAGAAACAGCGCCCCTTCGGGGCTAGCCGGATTTATCCGGCGCTGTTTTGCAGCCCGGCGACTTCATCGCCGGGCGGCGGTTGGTCACGAAGATCGAGACATTTTCCTCGATCTCAATGCGCTAAGCACCTTTCGCTCTCACGCGCTCACATTCTCAGGCTTATCCCCATCTCCATCCTCATCCTCCAATAAAATCACGCCCATCGGCGTCAGCGCCTTCAACTTTACATCATACTCTGCCGGAACCATCTCCATATCCAACCCGGCTTGCTGGCAGGCCAGAATTGCGCCATAGGTCATGGCCGTGGTGCCGCCGGTGATATCGCAGATTACCTCATCCACCGCCATCCCCAGCCCTTGCGCGTGCAAAAGCGCCCGCTGCACCGCATTGGCCGTCTCCGCCGGACGCCAGTGATCAATCACCAACTGATTCGAATGAACGACGCCAATGAGGGGCCGCCACAGCTTCCCTGGCAATCCCTCCGTGCGCATCGTCACAATAAACCACACATACTCGAGCTTCTCGTGATGATGCGCAAGCGCGGCCTGGGCTGTGACTTCCTTGCTGATCAGCATAATCAGACCCCGCCGCGGTTGCGGAGGCTTGCCCACCACCACCAGCTTGCGCCGCCGCGCCCGATAGCGCTCATACGCGGCCAGCCCCAGGGCCAGCAGCGCCACGATAACCGCAAAGAGAACCAGCGACCACACCGGCCCTCCCAACCCCCATTGCGGCAGCCAATTTCCAAAAACATAGACCTGAAAATACCATCCAAAAAACGCGCCCGCCAGCAGCGTCACCACCGGTATGTGCTTGAGATAACCATAAATCAACCGCAGCCATTTCATTTTTGCACCTCCTTTTCCTTTACATCCTGGCTTTGGGGCGTGAGGACTCTGCGCTCCCGTGGCTCCACCCGGCACTGGCCCATGCCCAGGGTCACGCCAGCGCCCACGCCCCCAAAGCGCGCAAACGCGGCCAACGCCTGCATCACGCCCATCCAGTAGCGATCATAATTCAGGGTGGCGTAACTGACCACGCCCACCGCACCCGGACGTTTGCCCTGATTTTTCATGGTCACGGTGCGGGTGCGCAGCTCATAGCGGGCAATGGCCAGACTTTCCTCCGCATAGCGCCTCGCCTCATCGGGGAAAGCAATGGGCGCGAACGCGTTCCAGCGCTGCAGCAGGCTGCCAAAAACTAGCTCCGGCAGGGGAACCGGCACATGACGCCCCCGGCTGCGGAATCCGGTGGGGCTGACAAAGCGCAAGGCGATGCGCCGCTCGGGCGCAGCATGGCGGGCCAGCACCCCCACCGCCAGCGTCAGATAATCGGCCTCCCCGCTCCACGGGCCTTCTGCTGCATCCACCTGCGCCACCCTAAAGCCGTGATAATCCAGCGTGACAACGCGGCCCGGAGCCAGAGGGCCCGAAACAATGGCCTCGGCCAGCAACGCGCTCAACTCCGGCGTCAGCGTGGTGATGCGCAGCCGATAACCCTCATCAGCCAGGATGCGCCCCTGGGGAAAACGCCCCATCAGTGACGAGAGGGTGTAGGGCCGCAAGTCCGAGCCATCGTGGATGCGCTGCGCCAATTCAGCATCGGTCTGCTCGATGACATTCAGCCATAGCGCATGAACCGCGCGACCCCACCACGGGGGGGCGGGCGTTTCTGCGGCGCCGGGCAATGCGCGCAGGGTAATTGTAACAGCTTTGAGATCAGGCATTTCTTTTTCCTTGGCGTCTTTGCGCTTTTACGTGAGATTCTTGCTACCGCTGCGCCCGCGCTTTCTCGCGCACGCCTTGCAGGTCCAGGATCTCCGCCACCTCGAAGCGCCGCGGCAGCGCATTGGCCACAGGGCGGATGCGCACCATGGGCGGGAAATAGCCCATGCGGCCGTGCAGCGCCGCCAACAGCATGGCCGCGATGAAATTCAGCGCCGGGGGAATGATGAGGATCGGCTCGGTCTGCAACTGGCGGCTATCCAATGGGATGCGGGCCAGAAGCGCCTCCAGTTGCGGGCCAAAAGGCAAGTCATTGTCGAACTGGCTTTTGATATCGATGGGCGTAATTGTAGCGCCGCCCGTCAATTCGCTGATGCGGGCCAATTGCGCGTCGGTGACAGGATGAGAGAAATTGAGGAGGATAATGGTTGTCATGATTCACGGGGCAGGGGGAGCGATTGGAGTTCGTTGCACAACGAGGTGATTTTCTGTTCCATTTTGCGGGCGCTCAGAGGCGAAGGCCGTTTACCTGCATGAAGAAGATCGTTTCTGATTCCGCCAATGCGTTCATACAAACTCAGCCCCGCTGTAATTTCGGGGATATCGCGCAGGTTTTTCTCCTGGGCGATGGCGTAATCATCGAACTCGCCATGCCGGGTCTGGCGCTGCTTGTTGGCCTGGCCGAATGCGCATTCGACCTTTTGCCGCATCTTGCTATCGCTGAAAGTCGTAAAACCAAGATGCGTCATCGCCCACGAGACAATCCACTCTCGCGCCACGGCCATGGCCTGCACATATTGTCGACGCTCCAGATACCATTGCACCATACGACGCTCCCGCGCCAGAGCGGCGACCGGATCGGCTGCTTGCGCATCTTTGCTCATGGCCAGAGGCGAATAGGCCTCGGTCACCTGCCGGGCCAAAGGTCGGAAGGGTCGGGCGTAAGCATGAATGCCTTCGACGCCGTCGCCCAGGCGGGTTTGCAATTGCTCGCTGGCCGCCATCGCCTCCTGCGGGCGAAGCAGACGCAACGCCAACGAAACGTCATCCAGCGCCCGCGCGGCCTGATTCAGCCTGTTGCCCTGTTCTCGAATTGCGGGATCAGCTTTCATCTGGCGGTAATCTGGCTTGGCCGCTCGCAGACGCTCCGCCAGATCATGCGCATCGCCAAAGCGAATGAATCGATCCGCGGCAATCATCCAGTCCAGCAATCCCACGAAACGCGTCATATCGATCACTGGCGCCCGATTGGGAACCACGCTCTGATCGCGGGCCTCGAAGTTGCCGTAGATCACGCCTTTCAGCTCGATTTCTTTGACCACGCGCAAATAGGCCGCGGCCAAAAAAGAAAGGAAGGGGAGCGAGCGGAAGCCATGCGTAATATCGAACAGCACCTGTTCGCCATTTGCCACATGATCCACCACAGCCCTGAAAATGCGCCACAATTCCTCTTCGTTCCTGCCGTCGCTGATATTCACCGGCGTGACGCTGGCCGCGTAATCCTCGGTCAGCGCCTCGAATCGATCATAGTGCCTCTTGCGCGCGTCCTGCGTCACAAAAACCAGGATGTCTGAATCGGGATAAAAACGAGACAGAGCCACCCCACAGAAGGGAGCGGTGTGCTCCCGACCGTCGGGCATAACGTAGGTCGTCTCATAGGCTCTCGTCGCTCCCAGAAATGTGATCATTTTCATCAGAGGCGCTCCTTCATCTCCACCAACGCCCAGCCCAAAGGCAGGGCCGGGGTTTCGATGATAGCGCCCGACGCATCTCGGCGGAAGGAGACCGCGGCCCGGCGGCTCTTGGGGAAGGGATCGCCCTGATGGCGGCTGCCTTTGGCCATGCGGTAATCCCTGATGATGCGCTCCATAAAGCGCTCATCCTGCGTCAGCCGCGAGCCAAAGGTTTTGCTATCCCAACCTGTTCCCCAGCCCAGCTCGATGAAAAACACCGAGCCGCCCAGCTTGCCGCTGAGATTGGCCAGGCGCTGATAAAACCCGGCGATGCGATCCATGCCCGCCAGGCTTCTGAACCAGGCCAGCTCTCGTTGGATGCGTTCGCTGCTGCGGGCCTGCACCACATCTCCCAGATGAAGCAGCCATTCCTGCCCGCGCAGCTTCAGCCCCCCGCGCTTCGCCCAGTCGGAAAAGAGGGCGTTGTCCAGTTTCATCGTCAACTTGAATGCGATATCCGGGCGCAACGCTTCCATCTCGATAGGCGCACCATCCATCTTGCCGCCCCGGTTTAGCACTCGCGCGTTCAACACCATCAGCGCTTCTGCGGTCACCGGCTCGCTGTCGCTCACTTGCAGCGCCCGCAGCAGATCATGATTGGGATTCTTCCCCAGCAGCAGGCGTTCATACTCCTGGCCCGCCCACTTCTTGCTGCGCCCCAGACGACGCGCTTCGGGCCGCAAGTTGGCCTTGCTCCAGGCATACCAGGCGATAGCGGTGCGCAATGCCCCTTTCAGGCTGCTGCCCGGCAGATAAGGCCGGTCGTAAGGGTCTTTGATCTGCTCCTTCAGTTGTGCGCCGGCCGCGTTGGAGCGGGGCGAGCCTTTCATCACATAGCGGAAGAACGCGCTCCCCTCCCGGAACTCCGCGGGCCGAATCAGATCCGCCGGGGGCGTGCGCGCCAATTGGTCCGCCTGCCGCGGATCGTCGGTCAACACCGCATCCAGCAACGCGTCTTCATTGATGCGCCAGGTCTTGCCGCCATGGATGGCGTAATCATACCGGTTCAGCAGGTCCCGGCCCGTGCCGATGTGCAGCGGAGCCAGCAACGTGACGGTCACATCGTAATTTTGGTAATCAGGCATGATTCTTCTCCTTCTGGCCCGCGGCCAGGGCCAGGCCATAGCGCCACACCGGGTGAGTGAAACGGATAAGCTTTTTCGTGTTCTCGTCTTCATACTCAGGCCGCACATCAACCACATCCCCCGCGGGTGCGCCCGGCCAGGCGATGAGGCTGCCCTCGGCCAGCAGATGCAGACGTTTGCGGCGTTGGCCCGGGCCATCGGGCGATTCCAGCCACCCCGCCACCGACTCCAGCCGGTACGCCCCTTGCAACGCCTTCGGCAGATCATCCGGCCGAGGATGGTAGCGGCTAAGAAGATAGGCGGGCGAGTCAGGCTTGGGGTCGGGCAGCGAAATGGCGTCCCCCACAGCGAAGCTGAATGCGCCATAGCCATAGGTGCGCTCGCCGCCCAGGCCGCTATCGGCCAGCATCTGCATGAGCATCATCAGCGCCTGCTC
>JALXAF010000157.1 GCA_026992375.1 Anaerolineae bacterium | reverse complement strand
CGGTCACCGATCCCGTCACCGGTGCGCACCCCATCGCCGCGGTCTTTCGCCGGGAAGCCCTGTACAGCGGGCCCTGGCTGGAAATCGCCCCAGATCTCATCATCGATCCGCAGCGCAGCTCGCCCGACCCTGGTCACAACAACATCATCCCTCGGGTGCTGGCCCCCGCGGCCTTCGCTGATAGCGGAGACAAAAGCGGCAACCATGCTCACACCGGCATCCTGCTGGCGGCTGGGCCCGGCATCCCGGCCGGGACCATCGCGGATGCGCATCTCATGGACATGGCCCCCACCATCATGCACCTGCTGGATTTGCCCGTTCCCGCACAGATGGAAGGGCGGGTGTTGCCCCTGGCGGGCGCTTCGCGCCCCCGCATCTCCGGCGACGATTGGTCTGCACCGGAGGACATGGGCCAGGACTTCGCGGAGGAAGACCGGCGCATCATCGAGGAGCGCTTGCGTTCGTTGGGATATCTGTGATCATGCGCTTGCTCATCCTCTCTCCCATCTCGCCCCTTCCCATCTTCAGCGGGGGACGCACGCGGCTCTACAATATCACAAAACATCAGGCCCGCCGTCACGAGATCACCTTCATCAGCTTTTGTCGCAATGAGGAGGAGCGGGAAGGGCTGCAAGAGCTGGCCCGGCGTCTGGATATCCAGGTGATCATCGCACCTTTCCAGAGCAAGCGCGGGCTGCTGCGTCGGCCGGGCCCTGATGCGCTGCAAACGGCCAGGAGCTACCTTCGGGCCTGGCGCCGCGGCTGGCCTGCGGATATCCCCGCCTGGAATCAGCCGGTCATGCACCGGGCGCTGCAACGGGCCCTGGCCCAAGGCCGTTACGACATCATGCAGGTGGAATGGCCTTATCTGGCCCCCTACGCCCTGGGCGCGAATCTCCCCCCCACCGCGCTCATCACCCACGACATCTTCAGTGTGGGATTGGCCCGCCGCGCCGCTCTCGGCGAAGACGCCAGGACTCGCTCGCGACTGCAGGAACAGGCCCGTCGCTGGGAAGCGTACGAACGCCTTGTTTATCCCCGATTTGGTCTGGTGGCGGCCATGTCGCAACATGATGCGGCCATCATCCGGCAGCGCGCGCCCGCGGCCAGGATCACCGTCAGCCCCAACGGGGTCGACGCCCAAACCCTGACGCCCGGCCCCCTCCGCCCCCAGGTGCGGAATCTAATCTTCGTGGGATCGCCCACCCATGCGCCCAATCTGGATGCGGCCTGCTGGCTGCTGACGACCATCTGGCCTCGCCTGCACCGCGTCCATCCCGGCTTCGCCCTGACGATGGTGAATCTCGACCATCCGCGGGTGCGGGCCTGCGCCGCGGGCCTGCCCGGCGTGACCATCACCGGGCGTCTGCCCGAGCTGACAGCGATTTACCGTCAGGCCGACATCGCGCTGGCGCCCTTACGCGCGGCCTCGGGCACCCGACTGAAGATTCTGGAAGCCTTCGCCCTGGGCGTCCCCGTCATCAGCACCGCCATCGGTTATGAGGGGCTGGCCGTGACGCCCGGCGTGCATCTGCTGCGGGCCGATTCCCCCGATGAATTTCTGGCGGCCGCGGGGCGGCTTGCTGATTCCCTCGAACTTCGTCAGACCCTGGCCCGCAACGCCCGCGAGCTGGTCGAGCGACAGTACGACTGGTCGGGCGTGGTGGATAGGCTGGATGACGCCTACCTGCGCCTGGCGCACTGAACACTGAACGACTGAACACGGCTCACTTCTCCCCCCATCCTCCCCCGCCCGGGGTGGCGATGCCGATGCGGTTCCCCGCGCGGGCGTGGATGGTGGTCTTGCCGGGCAGACGTTGGGGCTCCCCTCCGTCGCCCGGGATCCGCCAGTTCTCGCCCCGGGCGCCGGGCTCGCCCCCGGCCAGGCCGTAGGGCGCGTGACGTCGCCGCTCGGTGAGCAGGGTCACCGTGGCGTCGGCCAGCAGCTCCACCTCCCGGTAGATGCCGTCGCCGCCCCGGTGCAGGCCCGCGCCGCCCGGGCCATCCCGCAGCTCGTAGCGGGTCACCCGCAGAGGGTAGGCGTAGGCCAGGGCCTCGGCCGGGGTGTTCAGGGTGTTGGTCATGTGCACGTGCACGCCCGAGAGC
>JALXAF010000156.1 GCA_026992375.1 Anaerolineae bacterium | reverse complement strand
CTGGATTCGGGTGGCGATCCGTGGCGTTATGTCATGCTAGTGGGTTTCAATCATCAGGGCAGTGCTAATTGGGCGGACGCTCAGGTGCAGGAAGTGAACGTTGGACCGATCCAGGAACGCGTGAATCCAAGCGGCTATTATGACGTCAAGCTGGATGTCACGGCCCAGAGCGACAAGCTGACCATCTTCATCGCCGGCCGCATGAAGTGGGGCGATTGGTATAAGGAAGTGAATTTCGATATCGACGAGGCTTCGCTCAAGGGCGTTGTCCCCGGCGGACAGCCGACCGCCACGCCCGCACAGCCACCCAACCAAACGCCCGCGCCTCCTCCCGCCAGCGAGCTGGTGTGCGACGGGCCCAACCTGCTGCTGAACAGCGGCTTCGAAGGAGGCTTCGATCCGGATGGCACAGCGACCAAGTGGGGCAAGTTCAACAATGGCGGCCGGGCCAATTATGGCTATTATGACGAGCAGTGGGGTCCCGTGGTGGCTGAAGGCGCTCACGCCCAGCTCCTCGAAATCAACTCCCGCGGACACATGCCCACCGATCCGGATCGCTGGATCGGCGTTCATCAGAAGGTCGGCGGCCTGACCGCAGGAGCCACCTATCAACTCAGCCTCAAGGCCATGATCCGCGAAGCGGAAGACCGCAGCGATGAAGACATGTGGCGTTATGAAACGTATTGGGGCGTCAACAGCGGCGCGGGCAAGATCAGCCAGATATCGGAGCTGGAGAGCCTGACTGGCATTCCCGTCTCCGGCATCTACCTGCGCACCGCGCCCGGCCCCTACACCAGCTATGCCACCACCTTCCAGGCCCCGGCCAACGAGATACGCCTGTATCTGCTGGGACTAAAGAAGTGGGCGCAATCGGAGCGAGAAGTCAACTTCGATTTCGACGCCGTAGCGCTGCGGGCCTGCCGCAATGTTCCTCAGCCCGAACCCGATCCTGCAGATCCCTCCTCCTCCTCCGATTCACAGGGTGACGCCAGCGCCCTCACACCGACAGCGCCCGCCAACAACGGTGTTTGCACCTATCTGGTGCAGCCGGGGGATTACATCTCCCTCATCGCCGAACGTTTTGGCGTGACGGTGGAATGGCTGATGACTTACAACAACCTCACCAACCCCAACCTGCTCTTTGTGGGGCAACCTATGCAAACGCCCTGCAGCACAAAGACAACCTCAGCCCACGCGGCCGAAGAGGACAAAGCGGTCAGCGTCATCCCCGAAACCAACACCCAGACGGATATGGCAGTGCGTAACGATGACACGACGGTGCAGGAGCATGTCATCGTACGCGGCGAAAGCCTCAGCCAAATCGCCTTCCGTTATGGTACCAGCGTACAATCTTTGCGAGCTCTTAATCACATCGAGAATCCGAGGCTCATTCGCCCCGGACAGGTCATCAAGCTCCCCGCACAATAACGGCTGTACAGAAAAGCCTTCACCCCGGAGGCGCAGAGCACGCGAAGGAAGAAAAAGGTAAGATTTGACGTGGAGTTTCTCTGAGAACCGCCACCATTCTCTCCGTGTCCGCCGCGTCTCCGTGGTGAAATAATAATCTTTTTTCGTAACTGCTAACGCACCTCGATTAACAAACCACAAAGGGCGCAAAGGCGCTAAGAACACGAAGGGAAAATGTATAATTTCCCTTTGCGCCTTTGTGTCTTAGTGTTGTGGTTTTTCGGCTAACAACCTTAGTCGGCGCGTAACGCATCGAGATCGAGAGAAAGTTAACGATCGTTGTAGCAAGTCACAGGTTACAGGTTCAGCGCTGTCGGCGAAATTACGTTGCACCTGCTACTTGTCACTTACGACCTGCCCCGCAGGGTCCACATCTTCTGAGCACAGTCTCGGACGGTGCGTAGTTACTTTTTTTCAGTGGAATCAATAATGCCTATCTTCGCTCAATGGACGATGAGCCCGGTGGGAATGTCCCGGGTCTCGATCAGGCGATCTGCGGCCACGCCCTGCATGCTCCAGGGGCCCGTCCAGGTGATGGTGACGGGAACCAGTTGGCCGCGCAGATTCCGTTCATCCTCGAAGAAAACCAGACGGTTTTGCGGCGTGCGGCCGCGCCATTTGCCCTTGTGCCGGTCTTCCACCAGCACCTCCACGGTCTGATGCAGCCACCGGCGGTTCAATTCGGCGCTGATGCGTTCGTGCTGGGCTTCGAGCAACTGATGGCGGCGGCGTTTCTCCTCATCGGGAACGTCATCGGCCATGCGACGGGCGCTCACCGTGCCCGGGCGAGGACTGTATCGAGCGAGATGGGCTTTTTCCAGACGCAGTTCCTCCAGGATGTCGTAGGTGCGCTGGAATTGCTCCTCGGTCTCGCCGGGGAAGCCGACGATGATGTCGGTGTGAATGGCTGCTTGGGGGATGATTGCTCGAATGCGGGCGATGAGACGCCGATAATCTTCGGCGGTGTAGCCGCGCTTCATCCGGGCCAGCACCTGGTCGTCTCCCGCCTGGATGGGGACCTCGATGTGGGGCATGAGCCTGGGCAGCCGGGCCACGGCTTCCAGCAGTTCATCGGTCATGTAGCTGGGATGGCTGGTGAGAAAACGGATGCGCCACAGGCCATCGATCTCGTGCACGGCCTCGAGTAAATCCACCAGATTGGGACGACGATCGGGAAAGTCATAGCCGTAACGATCCACAATCTGCCCCAGCAGGGTGATCTCCCGCACGCCCTGGGCCACCAGCCCGCGAGTTTCCGCCACGATCTCCTGCAGTGGGCGGCTGCGCTCGACGCCGCGGCGGAAGGGGATGATGCAGTAGGTGCAGGCGTGGGAGCAGCCGTACACCACGGGAACGTAGGCGGCCACGGGCGTTTCTCCGGACAATGAAAGGTGTTTGAGCGATGCCAGCGGATAGGCCTCGTCCAGAAGCTGATGGCGGCGGGCGAGCTGTTGCGCCGCGATAGCCCGCAATTCTTCCGCGATCATGCGGTTGCGGATGTGGTCGACCAGGGGGCGGGACTCGCTGGGAGCCATGAACACATCCACCCAGGGGTAGGCGCTCAGCAGTTTGGGTGAGGGTCTGACGCCCACCATGCAGCCCATCAGGGCCAGGGTGCGATTGGGGTCTTGCAAGCGCCAGGGCTTGAGAGAGCCCAGCTTGCCCAGGGCCTTGTTTTCGGCGCTCTGCCGCACCACGCAGGTGTTGAGAACGACGACTTCGGCGTCATCGATGTGATTGGTCGGTTCGTAACCCAGTTTCTCCAACTCCGCCCCGACATGGGTGGAGTCGGCCACATTCATCTGGCAGCCAATGGTCCAGATATGATATTTTTTCATAAAGCCTCCGTTGGCGCTCCCTCGTGCAAGGGACCAGCGAAATATAACTTTGGGGCATGGTTCAGATCGTCCGCCTGCATCCTTGCAATTCCATGTGGTCAACACCTGGCAAAGCGCGTCAAAAGTAAATCGTCAAACGTCACACTGCTGTAACAATGTCATGGCTCATTGCAGAGGTTACACGCTGCCGACGATCACATGACGTTTGATGCATGACGCAGGGCTGTATAAAAGGCCGACGTTACCTCGGCGAATACATTCTCGTCGCGGCCTGCATCGCTACGGACATATCTCCTTTTTCAGCAGATGTTCCAGCAGGGCCAGCGCGCCCTCTTCGATAATATCGAACACGCGCTCGGCTTGATTTCGACCGCCATAGTAAGGATCGGGCACATCTGGCCCCAAATCAGGAGCGTAGGCCAAAAAGAGTGCGATCTTGTGATGATGCTCGGGCGGAGCCATCCCCAGCAGAGCTTGCAGATTGGCCCGATCCATGACGTAGATGTAATCGAATCGCTCGAAATCGGAAGGATTCACCTGGCGGGCCCGCAGATGCGACATCTCAAGGCCCCGGCGTTGAGCGGCCCGTTGCATTACGTCACAGGGCGGCTCGCCGGCATGATAAACCGACGTGCCGGCCGAACCCACTGTCACCATATCAGCGATGTTGCGAGGCTGTAACAGATCCTCGAAGACCGCCTGGGCGGTGGGAGAACGACAGATATTGCCCAGGCAGACAAAGAGTATCTTGGGCATAACGAAAAGCCGCTTATTCCTCTTGGGCGGGTGGCGTGGGCGCGGCCCGTCCGGCCAGCTCCTGATCGATCATAAGGACGCCGGGCGGGTAGTCTTGCACCATCTTCACCCGGGATAGCACCTCGGACGCGCTCTTTTCCTCCTCCACCTGCTCATCGATGTACCATTTCAGCAGGCTTTGGGTGGGATAATCGCCCTCCTCCAGGGCCAAAGTGTAGAGATTGTGGATGAGACTGGTCACCTTCTGCTCATGAGCCAGCACCTCGGCAAAGACATCGACCACCGAACCAAACTCAGAAGGCGGAGCGTCGATAGCCTTGAGCACGACGCGGGCGCCGCGATCATTCATAAAATCGAAAAATTTCATAGCGTGGATAACTTCTTCTTCGTACTGCATCCGCATCCAATGGGCCATGCCCGGCAGATCTTCTGCCTCGAAATGGGCCGACATGGCAAGATACAAATAAGCGGAGTAGAATTCAGCGTTGATTTGATCATTGATAGCGTTCTGCAATCGTTCGGTAAACATGATTTTGCACTCCTTTTGCAATTATCGGCTTGAACTTTACAAGCGTCATCATTCTACCCCATCCTATGTTGTTTTTCAATCGGAAACCGGCGAGTAGTGTAAGAAATCGATAAGAAAAAGGCGTTGCAGGGGGCGAGGGAGCGTGGCAATTGACAACGCGACCGCACGACCGCGCGACCGTCTTCCCTGGCCAGACTTTACCTGCTATACTTATTCCATGAGCTTCGACCCCATCGCCCGCTTCTACGATCTGGATGACGGGCGACTGACCGACGACATTCCTCTCTATCTTGGATTCGCGCGCAAAACCGGCGGCCCGGCCCTGGAACTGGGTGTGGGCTCAGCGCGGCTGGCTCTGCCCCTGGCCAGTGCGGGCTTCGAGGTCACTGGCATAGACGTCTCGGGCGAGATGCTGGCTCTGGCTCGGGAGCGCATCATGCGCGCGGGCCTGCGCGACCGCGTCCGGCTCATCCAGGCCGATTTCACCACTCCGCCCCTGCAGGAGGCGCAATTCGCCCTGGCCTATTGCGGCTACAACGCATTCCTGCATCTCATCGATGGCTACGATCAGCGGTGGGCGCTGACCGCGTGGCGGCGGGCGCTGCGTCCGGGCGGACTCCTGGTCATCGACGTAGAAAATCCCCAACTGGAAGCGCTGGCGGGCCTGTCCGAGAAGATGGTGCAGGAGGAGACGCTGCTCGATGAGGATAGCGGGCGGGGTGTGCGCAAATTCATCGCGGCCTGGGCCGATCTGCCCGATCAGATTTTGCACTTGCACCGGGTGTATGAGACCAACGACGGGCGTTGGGAGACGGCCTTCCAGATGCGCATCCTCTTCCAGCGGGAACTGGTCCTGCTGCTTGCCTGCGCGGGGTATAACGAGATGCGTTTTTACGGCGACTACGAACTCAATCCCTGGGAGCCCGACAGCCCGCGATTGATTGCCGTGGCGGCCAAACCGGAGACGAGCGTACTAAGCCTTCTCTCGTAGACGTGAAAACCTCAAAAGGGAAGCAATTTTTAGACGCTCACTAAACTTTTCTTTGCCTCTCTTTCCCTTTGCGGCTCAGCGTCTTTGCGTGAGACAACTTTTGCCTGGCGGGTCGGGATTCCACTGATAAAGCGCCAACGCGATAAGCAACGGGACTTCACCTCATCCGAGCGATGCTATCGAAGGTCTCGCGCAGCCGCTGATAAGCCGCGTCGATCTCATCCGCCTTGTGGGCCGCATTGCGAAGATGAGTGGCGTAAAACACGCGCCAGGCCTCATCCACCGTCGCGAAGCGACGAGAAAGCTGGATGATGTCGTTACGCACCTGCTCCGCCTGCTCCGACAGACGGCGGGCGTGCACCCCGGCCCGGATCAACGCTACCTTGTGCGCCAGAGTCAGGGGCGACACCAGCTGAACGCCCCGATTGGCGTATGATTGCAACAAATCATAGCCCTGATTGACCAGGAAATAATACACGGCCTCGGAGGGGATGAAGGCGAAGGCGAACTCGGCGGTGCCCTTTTCGGGCCGCACATAAGCGGTGGCGATTTTCTCCAGATGCCCCTTTACGTCGTTGAGAAAGCGGCGTTGATACTGTCGTCGGGCCTGAGCGTCTCGCGTCTCCCTCATGCGGCGATAATTGTCCAGCGGGAATTTGGAATCGATAATGATATAGCCGCTGGTGGATTTGATGTAGGCGTCAGGGATTTCGCCGTTGAACAGCCGTTGGCGGATCCCGTACATATCGGGCGGAAGCTGATCGGCCAAGATCTTCTCAAGGGCGATCTCGCCCAGAGAGCCGCGCTCGGCGGGTACGCGCAGCATCCGATCCAGCGTACGATAGTCATGCCGGATGTCCCGGGCGTAGGCCTCCAGCCGCCCGATGGTTTGCTCCAGGCCAGATTGCTGCACCGCCTTGACCACCGCCACCTCCACGGCTTCCGGCTCGATTTTGCCCCGGGTGAGCGCCAGATAGATGAGGACAATCAGCAACAAAATGATAACGCCCAGCAGCAGGGGGATGAGCTGCGACACGACGGGCCTCCTGTACAGATGGGGGAAATTGGGGGATGGGAAAAAGGGCATGGTACAGATTGTAAAGATCGTTTTGAATAAGAATGAACCATGCCGGGAAAGGAAACACACGACATTCTATTCACATTTTACCACCGCGAACGCCCGAATAAAAAGACCAAACATGATGCACATCATACACAATCCCCGCCCCGGATGGTTTAATAAGCCATCTCCTTGAGTGAATCTCCTTGGGTGTGGGAAAGGAAGCTGGCCCGGCGGCTAATTGGCTGTCGGGCTTTGATTTTCTTTAGCAACGATACATGCCGTTGCAGACAAACGCCCGCCAAGGCGGCGCTGGCTCCTGAGACAAACATCCGTCATTCATAAGACGTCACCCATCAAAAGATGGCGAAAATGCCCCCTGGGCCTCCCTTGTCGCCAGACCAGATTCAAAATCACAGGTCTCTATGATTGACATCCTGAGTGATATTTGCTAAGGTTGACCCCGATTTTCGCTCCCTTCATCATCTCCGCAAGACGCGCCCTGCTCCGATCGATTCATGTTAGCCAAACGCATTATCCCCTGTCTGGACGTCAAAGATGGCCGCGTGGTCAAAGGCGTCAACTTCGTCGAGTTGCGCGACGCCGGCGACCCGGTGGCGCAGGCCATGGTGTATGACGCCCA
>JALXAF010000155.1 GCA_026992375.1 Anaerolineae bacterium | reverse complement strand
CTGAGCTGGTAGGAATCGGGGCGTTGGGCCACAAAGCCGAAGACGCCATGACGCCCGGCGTTGACGCCCGTGGCGAAGGTGGTCCAGGCGATGGATGATTCGGGCCGCATGGTGGACGCGAGCCCGCTCCACCGCCCGCGCGCCTTCAGGGCCGCCAGGGTGGGCAATGCGCCCGCCTGCAGCCAGGGATCGAGGATGCGCCAATCAGCGCCATCGAGGCCGATGATGAGGAGCATGGCGGTTACAGATACCCAAGTCCGCGCAGTCGATCAGCGATTGCGTCGTTCTCTTCGGGCGAGAGCGCCAGTTCTTCTCCGGGCGGGGGAAGAGCGGCTCCCTGCCGCGGGGGATGGGCCTGCCAGAAGTCGGGATCAATGATGTCGGCGATGACCTGGCCATCCATGCCCTCGGGTGCGGGCAATCCGGCCAGATAGAGGATGGTGGGAGCGAGATCGACGAGGCCGGGCGTGCGGGCCAGGCGTCCGGGGCGAATGACCGGGCCCGAGGCCAGGAAGATGCCGTCGGGGCGATGATCGCCGCTGCGCAGCAGTTGGCCCGGCGGGATGGGGGTGATGAGGGTGGAGCCCAGGGTGGGCACGGCTGCGTAGTCTTCGTCCAGGGTGAGGATGATGTCGGGAAAACGTTCGATGTGCGGGCCGTGATAGAGCTCTTCTTTGGTGTGGATGGCGGTGATCAGCGGCGCGCCCCGGCCGGGAATGCGCAGCATCTGCGCCTGCTGGATGATGAAATCCCGCAGTTTGGACGCGGACGCAGGGCTGACCGGGCCGGGCGGGCGATGGCTGGTGCGGTGGAGATAGATTCCGGCCACGTTGTTGTAAAGGGGCGCGGCCCAAGCCAGGGTGTTGTCCCAATCTACCGCGTCGGCCAGATGACCATGTTGCTGCACGGTTTTGCGGGCCTCGGGGGGCAGGATGCGTTTGGCCAGATCGGTGAGCCAGGGCGCGTTGCGTTTGACGCGCTGCATCCAACTGGATTTGCTCATGCGCAGACGCAGCAGGTCCAGCTCGAGTAGCCAGTTGTTGAGATGCGTCCAGTGTCGGGCTGCGGGCCCGAAGCCGTGATCCGATAGCATGATGGTGGTCGATTCTTTCCCCGCCATCTTCACCAGAGCGCCCAAAATCTGATCCAGCAGCTCGAAGTAATCCTGAAGACGTTCTGCGATGCGGGCGTCCAGCTTGCGGGGATTGCCGCCCGGCTGCAAATAATGCCAGAAATGATGGGAGATGCGATCTGTGCCGGTGAAGACAACCATGAACGCGTCCCAGGGCTGTTCTTGCATGAAGCGCAGGCTGTGCATGCCCCGTCGCTCGGTCATGCGCAGGATGTCATCCAGCATGGCCAGGGGCGAGGGCAGGGTTTCGAGGCTGAGGGGCTGGCCCGGGCGACCGTAATCCAGGTCGATGATATAGTCGCGCAGGGAGCGGGCCAGGGAGGGGGGCGTAATCCAGTCTCGGGCGTTGGGGGGCGTCAGCATTCCGCTGATGGCGAAGCCCTGGATGGGGCGCAGGGGGTAGCTGAGGGGGAGATTGATGCTGCCCACCGATTTGCCGTACGCGCTGAAGTATTCCCACAGCAGTGGCGCCCGAATGTGGCTGCTGTTGACGGGCGTCCCCTGGCCGCGCAGGATGGACGCGGGCGCGCCATCGGTGTGCACGAAGTTGAGGACGCCATGTTTGCCCGGATTGACGCCCGTGGCGAAGGTGGCCCAGGCTGGCGCGGTGAAGGGCGGCTGGGTGGAGCGCAGGGGCCCCCAGGCCGAGCGTTCGCGCAGGGCCGCCAGATTGGGCATGACGCCCAGATCGCAGAGGGGGGAGAGCAAATCCCAGGAGCCGCCGTCGAGGCCGATGACAAGTGTCTTCATGGATAATGGGTGTTGGATGTGAGCTATGGCATCGTTACAGCAAGATGACAAGAGGCCAGGGGTAACTACTAAAGTAGCCCTATTCACTCAACACGGATACGAGGAAACACGGATAAAATCTTTTGGGTGTGTCCAAAAATGAGTTGGGGCCAGTCGGGCGTTTTTGCCGCATGATGAATGTTCACAAAACAAATCGCCTTAGTGGCGTTCGCCACGTCCGCCCGGC
>JALXAF010000154.1 GCA_026992375.1 Anaerolineae bacterium | reverse complement strand
CCGTAGGCGTGAATGATGGCGCTGAAGAAGGGGTTTCCGCGGGCGTGATGCGCTGTGCTGGGGTTGCTGGCTGTGGACTGGCCGGAACTTCCCCCGCGTCTTTCCTGGCAATCACCGTAGCATGGGGCGCGGAGGGTCTCGATTGTCGTTGCCGGTATAGAAACGCCCCGCCCGCCAGCAAGATGATCAACGCGATGAACGCGGGAAGTATCCAAAGGGGCAAGGCTTTTTTCTGCTTTCCCGCCGCGGTGGATGCGGTTGTCAGATCGAATCCGCACTCACCGCAGAAGCGGGCGTTGGGCCTGGTGAGGCTGCCACAGCGGGGACACACACTCTGCTGAAGCTGATAGCCGCATACCTTGCAGAAGCGGGCGTTGGGCCTGACAGGAGTCTGGCAGTTGGGACATTTCATGGCAAGTGCCTCTGGAGCGTGGTTAAACGTTCATGCGCAATCCTTGCATGCGCCTTTGGACGCGCGTTTGAATCTGTTTCGAGTCGATGGGCAAGGGTTTGATGCGCGAGGTCAGTTGATCCAGTTCTTTGTTGTCGGGCAGGTGATCGAAACCATATTTTTCGGGATAGCGCAAAGCGGCGCTGCGAACGTAGTTTTGCGCGGGCTGCACATGATCGCTGGGAATGCGCAGGGAGGCTTTCTCCCGCATCGCGGCTTCCATCTTTTGGGGCGACACCCGCTCCCAGCCTTCGGGCCGTTGGGACAACTGATTGAGCGCGTCCGCGGCAAAGGAGGTGCTGGTGCGCCCCTCGTACTTCCCTTTCTTGGCCACGGTGGTTCCCATGGCCGTGCGCAAATCATGGGCATAACTTGCAAGATAAGCTTTGGAATGCGATTCAGAGGGCATGTGGGTTTTCACTGAAGCGATTTCATCTTTCGAGATGAAGTCATATACCGGGAAGTTGTGTTTGTAATCGTTCAAGGATGCCGCGCCCAGCTTGCGCATGGCTTCCTCGCCCATTTCTCCCTGGAGCTTATGCTCGTAGACCTTCATTTTGTTGACGTTGTCCCGTTCATGGATGGCCGGGGTTTTGATGTGTCGAGCGGCCGAGATCTCCACATCGCGCAGGTCCTTTCGGTTGAGTTTCGGCCGCGTCTCTGCGGCGCTCTCCCCGCGCATGGCTGCGATGCCGCGACTGGAGAGTCTGGGCGAGGAGGTCTCTTTGGGGCTATGAATGCCGGGGGAGCGGGTGTCTTTGACGCTTGAGGGCGTGTCTTTCATGAGTCGAGTCCCTTATGTTCTTGAACGCCTTGAATGGCTTTGATGCCTTTCTCACTAAGATAGTCGCTGGGCCGCGGTTTTTCGGCCGCGGCGTCCAGCCTGCTCCAGATCTCTTTCATGAATGTTTTGGTGACTTGGGTGACGGATAACGCCGTGTCGGTGATCGATTTCTCCAGTGGCATGGTTATGCTCCTGATCATGGTGTAAGCCAGCGGGCGCCGTTGTCGCCCAACACGTAGATGGTCCCTTCCAATTCGATAATCAGGCCTTTCTCGAAATCCTGAACTCGGAAGGGCGCCCAGTACTCCTTTTCAACGCCCCAACCCACGCGGGGCGAGTCAGGGCCGCCCTGGTATTTGCGCCACACGATGCCAAATCCACGCACCGGGGTCACCAGGCCCGGTGGAGCCTGATAGCCGGGCTCCTGCATCCCTTCTTGATATTCGTCTCGATAATTTTCCCAGGTTCCATCGTCATGCAAGACATAGTGCCAATTGATATTTTCGCGCCAGATCATGCGTCCATATTGGAAACGCTGGGTCGCGCCTCCGGTTTCCACCTCGTCATTGATGGCGCATCCCAACATGCTTTGATATTGTCGCCAAATCGCGCCAAACCGCCCTTGAGGCTGGATGGCGCAAGGAGTGGGAGTCGGTGGAGGCAGAGGCGTAGGCGTGGGCGGAACCGCCGTCGGGGTTGGAAGCGCGGTGGGGGTGGGCTGCTCCCTCATGATCAGGGCGGCGACGGTAACGCCATTCAGATTGATGGCGGGATCCATCTGCCCCACGGTTTGTTGTGTTTGATCCAATACGTCGATGCGCAACAGGGTTCTGTTTCGCAGCGAGGGGGGCACATCGATGCGTAACATATCGAATACCGCATCGCCCGAATCATAATTGTTCCCCCCGCGCCACACTTCGGTTACCAGCGGGCTGGAGATATGGGAGACGACATTCGATTGAAAATGCTTCCATTCACGAATGTTCTCTCCAGCGATCAATGGGACGGCATACGTTTCACCATTGTCAAATACCAAGTTTACCTCTCCCAACTTTTTGCCATCGAAGGAAACGAATAGATCACCGCCTGTCAGCAGGAGATAGACGGTTTGGGGATTGGCGATGCCCGCGGGGATGGTGACGGTGGTGGGATGATCGGGCAAGGGATTTGCCTGGGTGACGACGCTTTCACCATGACCAAGATCGAAAGGAACGCCTCCCAGGGTGACCTGGCCCACCGGGGGATTGCGATAGCCTTCCTGGGTGTTCGAATTGGCGATGTGTTGAATAGAAAGGGGAATGAATGCCAACTCGGCGATGATGGGGGACGCAGGAGGTCGGGTTGGAACGGGCGTATCGGTGGGAGGGATGGGTGTGGACGTGGATGGGGGGACCGGGGTGTCGGTGGCTTGGGGCGTCGGCGGGGGCGCTGACGTACGCGTTGGCAGCGGCGTAGGCGTAGGTGGCGGAGGTGTTGGCGTGGCGGATTCCGCGGCCGCGGTGGCTTCCGAGGTGAGAGCGGGCGAGGATGGGATAACGCTCACCGGTTGTTTTTGAGGCGGCTGGCAGCAGGGCAACAGCTTACGCCCGGGCCCAAATAGGAAGACGCCCACCAGCATCAGCACCACCAGCAACGCCCCGCCGAGCCAGAGCCAGGGTTTGCCGTGGCGGCTGCGCGCGGCGCCTGCACCGACAGCTACAGCCGCGGCGTTCAGGGGATAGCCGCAATTCTGGCAAAAGCGGGCGTCAGGTCGACGTGACCGGACGCCGCAGTTGGGACAAACAGGAGGAGAAGACATGGTTCAATTCACCGGAGCCGGCCGGGGCGATAAATGGAACCTTCTCGCCCGCGTGTTTCGTCGATATCGGAATACAATTTCCGCTCGGGCATTTCCGCGCCCGCCTCCACCTGTCGGGCCTTGCCCAATTCGGTGGTGGCGATGGCGGGACGAGCGGCCTCGGCAGCAAGGGCATCGTCGTGATCCGAAGGCTGCACGGAGTCGGACTGTTGTTGAAGTTGCTCCCAGCGAGCCTTTTCTGCGGCTTCGCGGGCCTCGGTTTCGGCCCGGAGCTGCTCAACGCGACGTTCCAGCGCAGCGATGGCTGCGTCCCGATCTTCGGAAGGGGAGGCGTCATAACCTTGCATGGCCCGCTGGCCGGTCTCGGAAAGCTTTGTGGGGGCTTGATCGACTTCGTGGTTGGCGTCAAAATCTGTTTGGTAATCCTTCATCACATTGGCTCCTATCATGCGGTCATGAACAGCGCCCGTTTACAGGCCCGCGGCCGCCACGCCCTCGTCGTCGAATCTATGCCCGCAGTGCATACAGAACTTGGCGTCCGCGAGGATTTCAGCCAGACAGGCAGGGCAGGTTTTGGTTTGGGCTTTTGCCGGCGGCGCAGGCGTGGTTTCCGCCTGTGTCTGCGCCTCAGCAGCTTGTGCGGTATTGGTGGGTAGCATGGCGGGCTGCTGCGCTGTTTCGAATTGATATCCGCAATAACGACAGACCTTCGCTTCGATGGGGACGCGCTCCGCGCACTGGGGGCATACCTTTGTATTCATCCCCATCCGCTGCTGAGCTTGCATGGCCGCTTCGGCATTGATGCGTTCAGCCGTCTTGTAGGCATCATAAATACCCCATATCCAAACAATAGGCCAGGTGAAAAAGCCAATTAGCACAAGCATCAATAGCGCGTTGATAAACTGCACAAACATGATCAATAGCCCCTTACCGATTTCACCGTTGTAAATCTGGCCCAGTCCCCCCCACAGAAAGCTTAATACGGCCGCCAGCCCGGGACTCTTGATTTGGGGGTGTTGGTAAGTCATGATGAACTCCTTTCGATGGTGAAAGATTAAAAGATGAGGGAATGAAATACATTCGGTAGTCTATGGTCTTTTCCTTTTGCCGCATGGCGCCCCCCTCCAACCTCCCCCCCGAGCTGCGTTCAGGGGGAGGCCGTCCGGTTCTGCAAAGCTTTCCCAAAGAGACCATGGGCTCCCTAGGAAAGGATCATCATGCGGCGGAACGCCCTCAGACCTGAATTCATTCGGCGTACTCGCTCAATGCTCTATTCGGGGTAAAAATGTATCGTGCGCCACCACGACTACTGCTTGGCTTCATAGAAAAATTGGCGAATGAATTCTTTCTCCAATTCCAGAGTTGCTTCCTCCGAGCCTTTCAGGGGGGCAGTCACTTTGAATAGAACAATGCCCCGCGAGGGATCGCGCAAATAATCGGGATAAAGGAAGAAGTAGAGGATGACATGCTCAAAATCATTCTTTACTGCGTCGACATGGATTGCGAATATGCTTCCCTTTGCGAGTTCGATTTCCTTGGAGGTGATTTCGGTTTGCCATCCGTCGGCGTCATAACAAATTTGAGGGGGATGAAATGATTTCAGCTGGCGGCTGCCAATGATGCTCAACCAGACGAAATCATTATTCTTGTTATGATACAACCGCCGAACATATTCTTCAGGTTCCAGTAAAATTTGCACCTCTACATTGTCTTGGGGCACGTCTTTTCCCATCCATTCGCCAATCTCCAAAGGAAGTCGATGCAATTGGGGGCCAAGGGAGAAATCATAGTATGATCGCACCACACGCTCACGGCGGGTTTTCCGCCACCGATCGATATCGGTGACAAAAGTATAGCCCTGCTTTTGGCCCAACAATCTGTTCTGTAAGAAATCGCGACCATAGATCCCCGCCATGATAAAGATAGCTGCGATCATAATGGCCAAAACAATCAGAGATCGCTTCGAATCTTGTCGCATTTCAGAAGTTTCGCTATCGAAAGAAGAGTGAGAAGGACGAAGAAAAAGAAAACGAAGCCGGAATAATCGTGATAGTACTTAAAGCCTGCTTCTGCGCCCCAGTGATTGGCAACCAGCAACAGGGAACTGACTCGCAAAATATTGCCGATAATAGCAGCCGGAATCACAGAAAGAAACAACAACACTTTTCTTTCCCATGTTCCCTCCACAATATATACAAACACGGTCGAAAGGGTGAACAGGCTGACGATAGAACGAACGCCTGAACATTGAGCCCCTACCACCAGATTGACATGGGGCAGACTCACGGCGGCTCCCTGTACGGAGACCTCCAACCCCAAAGTTTGCATGAGCCGGGTGGCGATCTGTCCGGTTAGCAACGAGAGAGGCAGGCTACTGGCTTCTACAAAAGGAAATGGGATCATGAACACCAGAAATGCCAGGGGAAAAGCCAGTTTTCTTAAGCCCTGCCATCCCCAATACGACCAGGCCATGCCTGCCAGGATAACGATCATGATGAGCGCTGCCATGTAATAGGCGCGATAAGAAAGCGCCAAAAGATAGGCGGCCATGCTCACGGACAGAAGCATAAGCCCGCGATTATCGAAGTGTCTTTCCAGACGGGGGATAACGCGCCAGGCGAAAAATAAGGAAACCAGTGGAACCAAGGGACCGTGGCTGTAATAATCGCTACTCACCCATTCTAAAACCAGCCAACGTCCAACCGGCGCAAAAATAACCGCGCCGAGCAGGGCGATTGCCCCATACTGGATATGATTGGAAGCAAGAATTCGTTTCATTTATGCGGGGATGAAAAGAATCGGGCGAACATGACGTCCACCCGATTCTGCAATGCATTCTTACGACTGACTACTCCACCGTGGCCTAGGCATGATTGCGCTTGCGGCGCACATAACCGGCCAGACCTGCAAGCCCGGAACCAAGCAGTAGGATCGTGGTGGGTTCGGGTATTTCGCTGGGGGGTGGGGCGTTGGTTACAGTCAGCATACGATCGGGGAAATCCATCGTTTGGGAAACGCCGGCACAGTCATCATAGGTGATAGCGCCAGGACCAACCACATATGTGCCTGGCTCGGTGGCAGACACCCGGTATGAAAGCACTGTTCCCTTCTTCACCTGCGTCAGTTGCCAGGTGATGACATCGCCGGAGAGAACGCC
The DNA here is from genome assembly GCA_026992375.1 of Anaerolineae bacterium. Taxonomy (GTDB): domain Bacteria; phylum Chloroflexota; class Anaerolineae; order J102; family J102; genus M2005. The sequence goes on along the minus strand of JALXAF010000154.1, from coordinate 17,666 downwards.
GCCGTGGCTGATGGAACCAGGCACGACAGCGAGTCCTGAGGGCACGGTATCAGTGACGACAGCATTGGTTCCCAGCGGCCCCAAAACTGTGTCGGCAATACTCTGGTAAATAGCATCGAGATCTGCAGGTGTGGGTGCATAGCTGTAGAAACCACCATTGCATGGAATGCTCTGCATACTGCTGTCTACACTGCTGCCAAGCCCGATGGTAAACACTTGAATGCCATCGTTGCACGCCGCGTTTGCCCGACCGATAGGATCGGAGTATTGATTTTCTTCACCGTCCGACAGGACGATCATGGCGGCAGCGTTTCCTGGTTTGTGACGACCACTGATCAATTCCTGATGAGCAGCGTAAATGCCGTTACCAATGGCTGTGCCTCCGTTGGCTTCGGTATCAGCAGGATTGTTAATCAACCAATCGAGTTGTGCTTCAAGTTGTGCCTGGGAACTTCCTAATGGGGCCAAAATGTCGCCGTATTTGGCAAAGGCTATTACTGCTCCTTGATCCCGAGAAAAATCCATGCGCTGTATAAAACCTTTTGCTGCTTCAACTGCAGGTCCAATTCGATCTTCCGTGGGGTTTGGACAGCCAGGAGCGTCACAACTCAAATACATGCTCCATGACCGATCCATCACCAGCGCCACATCCGCACCGACAGTGCCAACATCACAAGCATCGCCGTCAAAGGTCAGGGTTACGGTGGCTTCCTGTCCGGACGCTACTGTATCTGGAGTGATTGTTTTATCTACTCTAGTAATATCTATTGGCGCAGCAACCGCCATAATGGGTGCCACCAGAAAGGCAAGTACAAGAGCTGCCATGACGGCAGTTACCACAAACTGCTTCCGTTGAGTTTTCATAGCTTCCTCCTGAATGTGAATGGAAAAAAGGATTGAGCGATGGCAATTTGCCAGACAATAAAAAACCGGGGGTCAACGCGAACGTCACAAGGACGACGGGTCAACCCCCGGATGTCTTACAATCTCTGGCGGAGTTGCTTCGGTTTTTAGGGAGCAGAGAAGCAACAGCTTATTATTTCGTTACAGGATAGCAAAAAGACGCCATGTTGTCAAGTTTGGCCTTCTACTGGTCAGGGTCTTTCTAAAGTCATGGGCAAACGAGAGAAGACCCGGTGATCATGTTATTATCGCGGCGGGCGCGGCGGGCCGGGTAGTCGGCCGGCTCCTCCCGCATTGGCGTTGATGCGCTCCGCGGTTTTGTAGGCGTCGTAGATGGCCCAGATCCAGACGATCGCGCCGGTGACAAAACCAACGAAGATCATCGTCAATAAGCCGTTGATGATTTGAACCACGATGATAAGCAATCCTTTCCCGATCTCGCCGTTGTAAATCTGGCCTAAACCAGAGATAAGAAAACTCAGAACAGCGGCTAAACCGGGATTTTTAACTTGGGGGTTGTAGTGGGTCATGAAGATACCTCCTGTTTTGAAGGATTCGGATCAGGATTAGGATTGAGGATCGTCAGGGCAGCGTTGAGCAAGGCGACAATGGGAGTGTTCAGTGTTCAGTATTGGATGCCCTGCAAAAAGGTTTTTCAACACGGAGACACGGAGGACACAGAGAAAAATAAAGGGGGTTCACGGAGAAAATCCTCTCCAAACCCTATCATTTTCTTTCTCCGTGCTCTCTGTGTCTCCGTGGTTAAGGTTTTTTCAGGACATCCAGTATTGGCTCCACTGCAAAAAGGTTGCTCACCGCGGAGAACGCAGAGGACACAAAGTTAAAAGACTGGATTCAGATGTATTTTCTCTGCGAAACCTGATGATTTTCTCTGCGCTCTCAGCGCACTCTGCGGTGAAGTGAGTTTTTCAGGAAAGCTAGTATTCAGTGTTCAGTAGTTGAACATAAGACCATCTGCGGAAATCTGCGCTCCTGCCACCTGCTACCTGCTACCTGCCACTTGCCACTTGCTACCTGCCACTTGCGCCCTATTTTCATCGTTATGCGGTGAGCGATTGCTCATGGCGACTATTTCGTAAATAGCTCACGGATGCACACAGATGACACGGATAATTTATAAAAATCTGTGTCCGAAGGCTGTGTCAATCTGCGTTCCCATTTTCGTCGTTATGTGGTGAGCCATTGCTCGTGGCGCCTGCTCCGAAAATAGAACCACGAAGTCAGGAAGAGAAAAGGGCTAAGGACACCTCCATGAGTGCACAATACCACGATGCGCACCCATGGAGGTAAGTAACCTCAGTCAGCGTCAATGCTGCTGTTGTAATGGCAGGAAAATCTGAGAACTGGTGTCATCAGCGGATACAACTGTCAAGCCTTCCGACAACGTCGCCAGTCCGCCATCCGGATTCTCAACAATGACCTTATACGTCCCGGGTTTTATCGTAGCGGGAATCTTTATTCGAAGGTGATCGCTCTTTACGAACTCGACTTCGTCCATAACCATATCATCGAGCAGAACGGTTGGCTTATCGATGAATCCAGATCCCCATATTGAAACCATGGTCGATTGTCCCGTTACGATTCGATCCGGTTCAATTCGATCAATTTTGGGCTTAGATTCTTCAACCGAGATGATGTGGGTTACGCTTCCCAATGACTTTTCCGATGTTCCGGCATCCAAGTTACCATGGATGGTGAATACAATCTTTGTGCCAGGAGGCATGTCGCCAGCAGTCACATCCATTGTAAACAGACAAGTAGCCTCCCTATTCTCCAATGGCTGGGTGAAGGTGAAGGATAGCAACGTGGTGTTTCCACTCGATTCACTGCTCTCCTCCTGCAGATTCATAATGATGGCGTCCGCATCCTGACCTTGGGATAGTTTACCAAGAATTGGCGAAATGCGATACGTTTCATTTCCTTTGCCAGATACCTCAAACTTGACATGCTTCGCTTCCGAAGGAAGCAATGCACACACGGCGATTGATAGCGATTCGCCCGGAGTGATAGACTTGTGAGGAGCTTTCAAGAAAATGGACCCTTCTGATTCTTGGAAAACCATGTTGGAGTGGACGCTCAGATCATACTGGGTATCGGGCCCATACTGCGAACTATCGTAGTGCTGGACTCGCACATAGTAAGTACCGTCACCAGGGGCCGCCCACACGATTCTCGATGCCAGGCCTTCACCGCCATCGTCATCTTGGGCCAGGATCGTGGTACCGTCATGATCGTACAAATACATATAGGTGTCGGAGCTGGAGCCCAGATTCGAGGTCTCGATGGTATATTGGGTGCCCGCCGTCGCATGGAACCACACCCAGTCGTTGTCCCCGGCCACATGGAAATTGTGGGTCTGCCGACTCCCATCTGTGCTGATGCTCCTGGCCTGGGAAGCATTATTATCCGGCTCGTAACTGTCGGCCGATGAAGATGCCGTAGCCCGGACACTCAAGTCATACCGGGTATTGGGTCCATATCGCGAACTGTCATAGTGCCGTACCCGCACATAGTAAGTACCGTCACCAGGGGCCGCCCACACGATTCTCGATGCCAGGCCTTCACCGCCATCGTCATCTTGGGCCAGGATCGTGGTACCGTCATGATCGTACAAATACATATAGGTGTCGGAGCTGGAGCCCAGATTCGAGGTCTCGATGGTATATTGGGTGCCCGCCGTCGCATGGAACCACACCCAGTCGTTGTCCCCGGCCACATGGAAATTGTGGGTCTGCCGACTCCCATCTGTGCTGATGCTCCTGGCCTGGGAAGCATTATTATCCGGCTCGTAACTGTCGGCCGATGAAGATGCCGTAGCCCGGACACTCAAGTCATACCGGGTATTGGGTCCATATCGCGAACTGTCATAGTGCCGTACCCGCACAAAGTAAGTGCCGCCTTCAGGGGCTGTCCACACGATTCTCGATGCCAGGCCTTCACCGCCATCGTCATTTTGTGCCAGAATCGTGGTGCCATTATGATCGTACAAATACATGTAAGTGTCGGAGCTGGAGCCCAGATTCGAGGTCTCAATGGTGTATTGGGCGCCTGCCGTCGCATGGAACCACACCCAGTCGTTGTCCCCGGCCACATGGAAATTGTGGGTCTGCCGACTCCCATCTGTGCTGATACTCCTGGCCTGAGAAGCATTGTTGTCAGGCTCGTAGCTGTCGGCCGACGAGGATGCCGTGACCCGAACACTCAAATCATACCGGGTATTGGGTCCATATCGCGAACTGTTGTAGTGCCGTACCCGCACAAAGTAAGTGCCGCCCTCAGGAGCTGTCCATACGATCCTCGATGCCAGGCCCGCACCGCCATCGTCATTTTGTGCCAGAATCGTGGTGCCGTTATGATCGTACAAATACATGTAAGTGTCGGAGCTGGAGCCCAGATTCGAGGTCTCGATGGTGTATTGGGCGCCTGCCGTCGCATGGAACCACACCCAGTCGTTGTCCCCGGCCACATGGAAATTGTGGGTCTGCCGACTCCCATCTGTGCTGATACTCCTGGCCTGGGAAGCATTATTATCCGGCTCGTAACTGTCGGCCGATGAAGATGCCGTAGTCCGGACACTCAAGTCATACCGGGTATTGGGTCCATATCGCGAACTGTCATAGTGCCGTACCCGCACAAAGTAAGTGCCGCCTTCAGGGGCTGTCCACACGATCCTCGATGCCAGACCCGCACCGCCATCGTCATTTTGTGCCAGAATCGTGGTGCCGTTATGATCATACAAATACATGTAGGTGTCGGAGCTGGAGCCCAGATTCGAGGTCTCAATGGTATATTGGGTGCCCGCCGTCGCATGGAACCACACCCAGTCGTTATCCCCGGCCACATGGAAATTGTGGGTCTGCCGACTCCCATCTGTGCTGATACTCCTGGCCTGAGAAGCATTGTTGTCAGGCTCGTAGCTATCGCCGCCTCCCGAAGATACTGGATTTCCTAAATATAAACGCCCTTTTCCATAGGCAAAGTCATAACCAGAAACTCCCAAATCTAAGGCTCGATTCTCAAGAAATCCTTGGACTTGTGCAGGAGTATAATTGGGGAAGGCCGAATAAACCAATGCTGCTGCCCCACTAACATGGGGTGCCGCCGACGAAGTACCATTGAAGCGTCTAGGACCATATGCCCACGTATCAACGTTAGCATATGCTGCAATTCTCGGTTGGGCAAGTCCCCCCGTTAAAACACCACCAGGCCCGTGTGTAGGTCCTCGAGAGCTGTAGGATTCCAAATGGAATGGCGAATTGACATCGATTGCCGCGACAGAAAAGGCATCGCGAGCCGCAGCAGGGTCTGCCAAACTACGTGAGACATGGTTGTATTCGAAATGATCCCCTCCCAAAAATCCAAGAACATCTAGTGTTTCTCGGCCACTTGCTGAGTAATTTTTTATCGCAAAGCCATATTCTCCAGACTGTCTCACGGAGAAAATTATGCGTTCTGTCGGCGGTTGGGTTCCAGTTTGATAATTCTCAGAACCAGCGACCATTGTGAGCGTATTGTCAGGTGCAATATGAATAAGATAGAAATCGTAGTCTTCGTCTGAAGTAGGCCAGTCATTCCATCTCAAGTTGAGCCAGATAGTCGAGTTGGCATTAACCCAACCGATCGATTGAACCTCATCTCTAGAAGAAAAATTCATCCATCCGTCATGGTCATCGTCTCTAAATACGTCGTCCCAATGACGCTGTGCGTAATTACCTGCAGATTGAACATACAAAGTCCCCCGGTTTTTAGCTGCTGTAATAGCACTTGAAATAGGGCCAGAGCCATCTCCCGGTTCGATATTTGCCCACGCAAGGGATGAACTGATAATATCATATCCATCTCGTGAGAGATGATCGATATAACTGCCTAATTCAGTCACTGTGCCTGGACTCGCAAATGTCAACGATGCGCCTGGTGCCATATCATGTATGATTTCTGCAACGGCCGTACCATGACGATAAGTGTAGTCTAATGGACCATAACGCGTGATATTCGATGGCAGTTCTCCTCTAGATTGTGCTATCGTATAATCTTTGAAAAAATCAAAGATCGCTATCTTAACATTCGCACCGGAGATGCCTGCTTGATGCCAGGCACTGGCATTTGAAGCTGCTACACCTTGAGAGATAACCGAGCCTGCAGATGAATCATTTGATTGAACTGAAGGTGTTTCCTCAGGATCAATGGGAAAGAGATGGATAGGTTCCTGGATAAAGGTAACACCGGCCATGTCTGCCAAGGAATCCAGGCTTCCTATCGGCAACCAAGCATCCATCCAGCGATCATAGGATGCAACAACCTCGCCTCCCATAGATTGAATCATCCTACTTATGTATTCATTATCTGCAGAAGCTTCCAAAATCAGCATAACTTTTACGCGATCCTGGGCTATTTCGATATCGTGCATCGATGCCAAGGATGCGAGTTCATCCACGGGGCGCCCCGACTTACTTGCGTCGACTAAGACATTCATCACTGTGCTTAATTTGGTGTTGCCTGATTTAGGGGACGGTTGAAATGTTATGTTTTCATCTCGTCTGGGTTCAGAATCTCCTGACTGAGCCATCACAAAACCCGATGAAAGTGAAACAACAGCAAAAACAAAGAACCCGATAATTGTTAAGATGAGCCTTAAATGCTTCATGATCAACGCCTCCGGTTAAAGAAAGAAGAACGATTAAAAGCTCAAAATCGCAACCATACACCTATTGAGGCGAGTTCGGCACTCCGCCGACAGATTCCTGCACAATTGAAATGCCAGGTAGTCGAGATATAGCAGGTAATGCAGTTATCTTCACCCAGGCATCAATGAAGTTTTCATAATTGGCAATGACTTCCGCGTTCTCCTTAAATTCTGGGGAGGTCAGCACTTTATTTGTGTCCTTATTAGACAAGAGAACGAGGGTAACTTTCACTCTATCTCCATCAAACTGCAAATTGGAAAACTTCGGATTCTGCACGGTCTTTTCAGGGTCCTCCTGCCAGCTCTCATATAGGTCGAAAAGAGTAGAAGTCAAATTAGGAGGATGTGACTTATTTGAGTTAGTAGGGAGTTCTTGTCCTGTGGGCTGGGATAGGGCACCACAGTTAGCTACGAAGGCAGCAAAAACAAACAATCCTAGTATGAGGAAAATCGTTTTGAAGAAATTCATGGGAAACTCCTCGAATATACGACACTATTGGTTGAACATTGCAGTAATGAACTGCCGACGCATATGTTCGGTGAAGGGGAAGTCGATTTCGTGGGCAAGATAGCAATAGGCAGCCTCCTGGTTTTTGGGGTGTCCGGCCCGGGCCGCGGCGTCCAGGCAAACCTGGGCCACCGCCCGCCAGTTCTCGGGCCAGAATTCGGGTTCGGGATGCTCTTCGAAACGAAGCAGTGCCTGCTGAAAGCGTTTGGCTGTGGGACGATGGCGGGTGACAGGTTCGATGACCGAACGATAACGACAAGGCTCACCGCAGAAACGACACCCGTCGAAGGGAAGATAACTGCTACGGGCCGCGAGTTGATAGCGCGCCATGTGACGCGAGACCTCATCATCCAGGAGGTAATCCGCGAAACCCGCTTCGTCTTTGTAGTTGGGTACGCGCATGAAGGTGGCTTTCTCGAAGCCGGTCATGAAAACAGCAGCCTGCCCCACCCGCAATTTGCCCATGAACAGTTCCTGCTGTTCGTCCATGATCATGGCCGAGGCCAACGCCGCCCGATCCTGGCGCCCCGGCAGCATGTGAGCGATCTTCAGATTCGTATTGCGCACCGCGTCGGGGGCTAGTTTTTCAGGGCTTTGTTCGGCAATGAGCATGCCCTGGCCGTAGGCCCGCATCTCCACCAAAAAGTCGGTGATCACCTTTACCGCCTTGGCCCGGGTATCCGCGGCCACCTCCGAAGGCCCCACCGACTGCACGTTTTCCATGACGCGATGGGCTTCTTCGATGAGCAGAAGATGGCGCAGTCCCTTTTTTTCAGGATGCAAAATGTGGTCACGCCGGCGATACTCTCTCAGCAAAATGAGCAGGAACATCATCGCAAGCCCCTTGGCGTCGTCACTCAGCGCGTCCATCTCCAGGATGACGGGCCGGGAAAGGAGATGGTCGAAGGGGAGAGAGCGTCGGCAATTGAACATGAACCCTTTGCTCCCGCGCAAGAGGCTGCCAATGCGGCCTTTGACCGCCGCGGTGATGTTGTCGTTCAGTTCACCCCGGTAACCTCGTTGCTGCACCACGCGAATGGCTTCTCGATAGAAATCGGCCAAGGTGGGGAACAGACGCTCCTCCTGTTCATCCGCCCGGTCGATCAGTTCCCAACCGTAATGACGATAGACGTTTTCCAGGGCCTCTTCAATGATGGTGGGCAGCACGCCAAACTGGGGCAGGGCGGCATTAATGGCCACATTGAGCATTTCCAGATGCGCTTCCACCCGCACGCCCGGAAGCAGTTCGAAGGGGTTGAGACGGAAGGGGGATGTGGTCTCATCGCCCAAGGTGAAGATGAGCAGGTCCTCATAGCCTGGCTGCTGGCTCAAACCCCGATATTCGCTTTTGGCCGGTTCGATGACCATGAAGGGGACGCGATGGCGTCGCCAGAGCTGATCGAGGATGTAGAGGGCGGTGTTGGTCTTGCCACTGCCCGGAAGCCCGGCAATGATGCCGTGTCGGGTCAGATCCTTGACCTGGATCGTCACATTCCCCCCGCTCTGATACACGCCTAAGTGCACCTCATCATCCCTCACGCCCGCCCGATGGGAGCCTGCAACGAAATCGGGCGCTTGTTGACGCACCACGACGCCGGGGATGCCGCCCTGCACCGAGATGGGGAAACGAAAGAGGCAGGTCGCGCCCTGCGCGTCGGTGAGATAGCGGAAGCGTTCTTTGCCTTCGGTGGCGAGGCGAGGCCCCCACATGCGCAGGGTGAGTTGGCTCATGGTTTGCCGGGCGGCCTCGATCTCCGCGGATTGGGTGGGCCAGAGCGCGTCCATGGTCACGGGCGGGTCTGCTTCGGAACGATGTTCCCATGGCGGCAGGGCGGTGATGGCTGTGGAAAGAGATTGGGCCACGGTCATGGCCGCGACAGCATCGGGGCTGGCGACCTGGGCCAGGACCAGAAAGGGGCGAGCCAGACGGCGCAGACTGGCGGTGTAAATTTGAGCCACCATCTGCGCCTGGGGATCGATGAAACGGCGACTTTGCTGACGACCGTAGTCTTGCTTTTGCCAATCGCTGGCAGTTTGAGCCACGCCCGCGGCCCGGGCGATGCTCTGACTTTCCTGGGGGGTCAGTTGAGTGGGCTGAAGGTGGAGGTTGATGAGAATAGGGCTATCGTACTGGCCAAGGCCGAGAAAGGGGAGGAGAAAACTACCGGCCGGGCGATTCAAGGCGTGCACCACATAGGCGTCTCCTCCCAGCCAGGTGAGGGGGACGACCTCTTCATGTTGACGAAGTTCGACAATGGTGGATGAGGCAAAAGGGGAGAGCAGATGCTGGAGTTCCTCCCTATCCGCCACCGGCTCCAAGGGTAAACCGAATGCGCTTCCCAGGCGCAGGAGCTGTTTGGCCAGCTCTTCCCCGGCGCTCTGTCGGTGTTCCGGACGCACCGCGATGCGGGCCAGTAAAGCGATCCGAAGGGTGACGCGCTGCGGGTGATAGAGATAGCGCAGGCTAAAGGCCGCGCCCTGCCAGCGCCAGAGCGCGGCGATGAACTGGGTCTGGCGGGCCAGGACTTCCTGCACCTTTTCCGATTTCCTTTCTCCGACCAGGGTGTGATCTTCCAGGAAATCGGGCAGATAAGGCAGCGTAAAGCCCAAGATCACGCCGTGTGGTTGATAAAGGAAGCCTGCGTGTAAATTCATAGTATTATCCGGCCTTCAGGACCATGAGGTAAACAAGATAGCCAAGGATGAGAATGGCAGCGCCAATGATCAAATAGGTATACAACTGAGCCGATTTTCTTATTCCTTCAATCTCTTGTTCTTTGAGCTCGATGGCTTTTTGGGCCTCCTCGATCTCTTTGAGGGCCTGGGTGAGCCGAGCATAGGCCGCGTCCAGTTCCAGGGGAGGAGTCCCCTCTGGAGTCAATTGGGTGATAGGCTCATAGCCAGATTCTTTGGGCGCCTGGGCGGCCAGCTCCTGCATCTCTTGCGCGGTCTGCAAAGCGGCCAGGAGCTCGTTTCTGGCGTTCTCATATTGCTGCAGCGGCGACTGCAAGGGTTCAGGAATATGTATGGTGATATTCGTCACGAGTGAGGACTCCTTCACAGGGGGTGTTGGCGGATTGAATGAGTTGATCGATGATGGGGATCAGGTCTTGGCCTTTACCATGAAGACGCGTTGCTTCTTCGAAGCTGGAAAATAGCAAGGGCAATTCCCGCTCGACAGCGCGCAGGGACTGGACCATATTTTCTGCGAATTGGGTGGCCCGTCGCGCCTCCTCTTCGGCCCGACGACGCAAGGCGGCCGCCTCGGAGATGGCGATGAACTGCTTCCGCAGGGAGGCTTCCATCTCCTGGGCGTCGGCGTCATGGGGATCCAGGTAGCGGCGGTTAATGTCGCGGGCGGCGTCATCGTCCCAGACCCTTTGGATGTCTTTGCGAAGATCGCGCAGATCCCGATTTTGTCGGGAGAACTTCCACAGGATTTCTTCCATCGGTGGTCGTAAAATCAAAAGAGAAGCCGTTTCGCACAGCAGTCCGATGGCGGGCAAGCCCGCGCCGATACGGACGAAAATGGGAACGCTGATTTGCGTCGATGCTTCGCAACGCAGATTTTCGCAGATGATTTTTTATTTTGATTTTATCTGCGTGAATCTGCTTCTATCAGCGTTCATCTGCGTCCTCTATTTTCAAAGCAGGCGGAGGGATGCGGTTAGGGCAATAAGCCCGGACGATCGAACTCAGCAAGTCGGGCGATGCGATAGCTCAACTCCTGGCGGCTGAGGATGAGCAAGCGCTGGGCGGATTCGAAGAAGTCATCCGCGCGCCGATGAGCTGTGGCGGCTGTGCTCAAAGCGTTCAAGTCCTTGCGCGAGAGGAGCCTCATAGCCTCAACCGCTTTTATTTCGTTTTCAACATGTCCTTCCGCCTCGATAACGAATCTGAGCGCCGCATCCGCGTAATCGAGGCCGCGTTCGATCTCAGCCAGCGCCTGATCGGCCAAAGTCACCGTCTCTTCCGCCACAGAAAGGGCCTGTTGCGCTATCTCCGCACTGGTTTGGCAGCAAGTCGCCCGGGCTTGAGCATGCTCGAATTCATGTTTGGCCGCCTCGAATTCGGCGATGGCCCGCCTCAGGCGAATCTCTGCGTATTCCAGACGTTCCTTGGCGCGCGCCACCTCGCGTCGTCGTCCGCTGCAATCGCGGTTGTCTTCGCTGCGACGACAGCGATTGTAACGATCCACCGCATCGTTGTAAGCCCACCGCGCGCGTTCATAGGCGGCCTGGGCGTCTTCCAGTTCCTCCTGAGCGCGGATGAGTCGTTCCGTGGCAAAGGCTAACCATTCCTGCGCTTCCTCCAGCTCTTCTTGCCAATAAGTCAGCGTTTCTTGGGCATGGGCTCGTTTTTTCTGGCTCAATGTCATCAGGTCATCGCATTGCACTTTCAGCGCCCGAGAGCGGGACAACCATGTTTCCACCTCGCTTCGAACCTTTGCCACCTGGTCCTGATCGTCCAGCGCGTGGGCGAACGCGATCTCAGCCCGGCGGGCCATGTTCTGTGCATGTTCTGTTTCTCGGCGTTGAATGGCCGCGGTCTGGGCGATGGTTTCGCGGCCTTCGATGAGCCAGGCGTCACAGCGCTCTTGCAGATCGCCCAACGCGATGATCAACACCTGAGGGCGTATGGGTTTCATAGACCACCTGGGCGATCGAATTCTTCCAGCGCCTCAATGCGTTCTTTCAGCATATCCAAAATGCGGGCGGTGCGGTCCTGATATTCCTGGAATCGAGCGCGGGTGATGGCCCAATGGGCCTTGAATTCGTCCGCGGCTTCGCCCGTGTAAACTGCGTTCAGGGCCTGCCAACGGCTTTCCAGCACGTTGAATTCGGTCTTGAGCACTTGGAGATGACGTTCCAGGTGTTTTTGATAGGCCCGGAGGCCTATGAGCAGAATGCGGGTGTCGGTGGTTGCCATGGGGTCGTCTCCCGGTTATCGTCCACGAAGATACTGTTCAAGTTTGTGAATCTTGATAGAAAGGAATTCCACATAGCTTCGGCCCTCGTGGTTGATGTAACGGTCCATCACTTCCTTCAGGGGCTCCCATTGGCGATCATAAGCTTTGCGCATGTCGTCCCGCCACCAACGATCCACATAATCGTGACTTTTTTGTAAATCGATCATGGATAGCTTCAGGGCCTCGTTGAAACGGATCAATTGCTTACGAAAGATGAGAAGCTGCTCATATTGTTCGTTCATGAAAAGGGCCTCCGGGGGGATAGGCGGGCGGCGAGATGACGTAGTTGTTCGTCGAAAGTGGGCATGCCGGACTGCGGTTTGATGGAGTAGGGTTTGAAACGGAGGGCGCTATCAGCGTCCACATTGAAATAGAGGGCGTTGACGGGGAGGGGGCCTTCCTGTTGCAGTCGGGCCGCTTCGCGGCTGCGAACGAAGGTGTGGGAGGCGTCTTCGGACATTTGGGTGGCGACGCGATGTTTGAAGTGGATCAGACCGCGCCGCAGATCCACCACACTGCCCATGGTGGCCACCTTGGGGAAGTTCAAAACGCAATGGACGCCCAAAGGCGGGCCTTCGGCAAAGATGTTGGCGAATTTCTCTGCCAGAGGTGAGGGCTCCATGCCATAAGCGCCCATGCGCTGGCGCAATTGGGCGACGCGATTCAGTTCGGAACCTACGAAGAATATCTCGGGCTGGCGCGTCTGCTCTTTGGAGGGCAAGGCTTTACGGTGTTCGATCTCCTGCTCCAAGGTCGCCAGCATCTCTTCCACATCTTCATGCTCACGGCTAAAAGTCACAGGAAACGACGTCGGCTTCAACAGTCCTTCCACCACCTTTTCCAGGGTTTCGCCCCAGGGCGTTTCGGGGATGCCCCCATCGAAGATGACGAAACGGATCCGCTCGGGCGCGGCGTTGACCGCCAGACTGGCGAGGATGCCAGCTTGCATGCCGTAGCATTCGGTATGCGCGTTGCCAACAATCATGAGATTCTCCGAAACGTTGCGTCGAATGATGGCACGCGCCTGCCCCCGCACGGAGTAATCTTGCCCCAACCAGACGAGGAACGGATGCTCGCCTGCGAACCAATCGGGTATGGCGAAGCCATTGCGCCACAGAGGTTTGCGCGCCATAAGGGCCATTTCTTGAGGGTCGGGCCAGTCGGAAAGGTGGAGAAGCGCCTGGAATTGAGGATTTTCGAGGATGGAGGGCTGTCTTTTGCCATCGAAAACGATGCGGGAGGGGAGTTCGATCCGGCTCTCTGTGGCTTTCGATGTGAGCTTTTGGATTAGCTCATCTCGCTCCTCTGTTGTGAGATAAGCGACCTTGCCCGCCACATTGGCGCTGTCGTCGCCGCTACGATCATTGATGACGATCTTGCCTGGCATATTGCAGGTAGAGGCGATGATGGCTTTGCCTTTGCGCCCGAACTCGGTTAGGGCTGTGATATCATCGCTGCTCATCTGCATGGCCGCGCGAAGATGGAAATTGCCGAAAATTTTCTGGCGGTGCATCATGTTGGCCGCGCCAAAATGCTGGGATCCGAGAAACATGTGAATGCCCGCACTGCGTCCCTGGGCTGCCAGTTGGAGCAACATATCGGAGGCGATGCCATCCCGATCTCCCTCGAACAACTCCTGATATTCATCCACCAACAACAGGATGCGGGGGAGATTTCCCAAAGGCTGGCCTTTTTGGCGATATTCGGTGAAGTCTTTGACGCCCGATTCGGCAAACAGATCATTACGTCGTTCTTTTTCGGCGATGAGCTCAGCCAGGACGCTGCGAGAGAGTTCGGGCGAGGAACGCAAGGAAACGACTTCGGCATGGGGCAAGTTGCGATAGGGTTGGAATTCCACGCCATCTTTCCCATCGATGAGGTACAAATGCAGCTCCTCGGGACTATAGCGAGTGGCGAACCCGGCGATCATGACATGATAAAGATTCGACTTGCCCGACCCTGTCATGGCTCCCAGCACTCCATGCGCGCAGGGACGGCCATCTTTTGCACCGAACCAGAGGGGCAATTTCGCACTGGAACCATGCACGCCGATCTGCGTTTCGATGAACTCCGTGGCATCCTCTTGCCACCAGGCTTCAGGCGAAGTCTCGATGCCTTCCAGTTCATGCCATTGGATGATGCGTTCGGGTGGTTTGCTCTCCTTGAGTTTCTGAAAGACCTGCTGTTGCAATTCGGCCGAGGGAACAGCATCCACATGGAGCATCAAACGGTCAGATATGGAGGTCTGACTTCCTTCCACATGGAACACATAGAGCCTTTCGAATTGCTTGAAATCCATATCCCGCGGCAATTCGTAATCGGGATTGTAATGAATGAACAGATAGATGCCCGCCTCGTGCCCTGTGTTCCCAATCTTCAACAACGCTTCGATGGCCCGTCGATCGAAGCCTTTGGGGAAGTTGGCGGCAAAGACCAGGTTGTAAACCTCGTTCACCCGCATGTTTTGGGGCACATGTTCGAAAGAAGTCACCGAGGCGTCGAGATAGGTTTCGATGATGCGCTGGGTCTCTCGCACTACTTCTTCCAGGTCCCGGAAGACATCCCCGCTATTCTCCCGGACATTGGGCAGATAACGGCGCATGGGAAAGGCTCGTCCCGCCCCTGATGGGTCCAGCAGGGTGTACCGGGCCTGATGCGGAAGCATGAGCGCGGTGCGGATGACCAAGGACTGCAACAACGCGAGGCCAGTCTCCGCGAACGCCCCTCCTGCTCGGATAACCACGATCTTTTTCTGCGAGATGAACGGGAAAAATGCGGGAATCAGGACACGGTTTGATGGGGACTTTTCGACGACGTCACCCATGCGCAACCAGGATTCTTCGTGTAATTCCGTAGGCTCCCAATCCCGCCAGCGGGACGTCTCATCCCATCCGGCCACAAAATCCGCGGGCATCTTGGCCACTGCCGCGCGCAGGTGTTGGTATGCCGAGAGGATTTGGGGTTCATAGTAATCTGGAATCATCCGCGCCTGTTGCAGGCCGTAATCGGCCAGGGCCGCCGCGCGCAAACGGGCCTGGCGCAGCTTGCCAGCTTCCCGGGCGATCTCCGATTCCAAAATGGGAATGTGTTCCTTTCCAAACATGGGTCTCCTCTTGAAAAATGTTCACATGAAATCAGATAATTCGCTGACGCAGCCCGTATTCTTCGGCCGGCGGCATCAATTCCTGCTCGATGCCCACCACGTCCAGAGATTCGCGTACAGTCTGTTCCACAGCTTTTTCCAGGGCGATGAGATCATCCTGGTCGAATTCGTTGGGTTGCACCCGCAGCGGGGCCAGGATATCCTTGTCAGCGACAAATTTATACAGCGCATAAATGCCCATGAGCAGGAGGGCTACCCATGTGCCCAGATAGATCGGCCCCAAACAACAAAGCATCCCTGCCAGATTGCCCAATCCTGACACGCCGCCCAAGCCTACGTTCACATTATCGACGGCGCCGGAAAACATCATGGGATAAAACAGTGCAAAAAGCACCATAAGGGCCACGATGACGATGCGCGCCACACTGATGGGCCCTTTGAAATAGCTGACCTGGGAGATGTAGAGGTCCTTGCCAAACTGGGCAATGTACAAGCCAATGGTGATGCGTCCGCGCTGGACGAGATAGTAAGGGCGTTGCTCCACCAGCAGACCTTTGGCGACAAGGATCTCGGGTTGCACCCTGGCACCAGGGATTTGTCGATCCTGAAACCGTTGCGTCACCGCCTGACGCAGAGCTTCCGCTTTTTCTCCGAGATTATCCAACAGCCATGCTACATGCCTCCCGCGTGTACCCATGCCCGCGAAAGGTCCCCAAATACTGGCCGCTGAAACGCCAGCATAATCGAATGGAAGTGGTGACGGCGGCGGGGAGAGCTCGGGTGCGTTTGCAGAAACGGCTGCATACGTCTCTGGCTCGTGCGAGCTCACAGCCGGAGACGCTGCCTCGTCTGAACTGTCGTACGGAAAGGGGGGATGGCTCAGATCAAAGGGATCCTCGGTATAGGTGGATGGCTCCGATGCCGTAGGGGTAGCCAAAGGCTGGCCGCAATGGATACAAAACTTGCCACCACCTGGGTCTTCGGCTCCGCAATGAGGGCATGGGGTAGGCATGAGAAGACGCTCCTTGGGAATGGCTGGACAGATGATTTATAGAACAGTCACCATGAGCGAGAGTTCACCGCATAACGACGAAAATAGGACGCAGATTTTCGCAGATGCGACGCTGATTGACGCAGATGTTCGTCATGCTGAGCGATCGGAGGGAGCGAAGCATCTAGCGAGCGAAGCGAGCGATAATGTAGATTTTGCGTTTCGCTAGATTCCTCGGTCGCTGCGCTCCCTCGGAATGACGTCGCACGGCGCTACTGATTACTGATAACTGATCACTGATGACTCTTACGAGACGGGCGCGCCGCAGTGGGGACAGTATTTCCCTTTGGAGTTCAACTTCCCGCCGCAACGATGACAATAATTTGTGGCTTCGAAGACGTTCCCCGGCCTGGCGGATGAAGCGGGAAAGGAAGGCCGCGGGGGATAGGGCGTTCTCGTGGCAGCGCGAGACGGAGCGCGAGAACGAAGGAAGAGAATGCCTCCTCCGATAAGGATCAACGCCAGCAAGGCCGCGGCGATGCCAAATATCAAGCGCGTATCCATCGATTTCGGTTTGAATACGGCATACGCCTGTTGCCCTCGCCCATTCCAGGACACCTCCCCTTTGCTCGAAATCGTGCCATTGGTTTCTAACACGTCGCCCACATGAAGGGTAAGCGCATAATCGCTGACGTCAAAGGAAGGGAAAAAGGTGAGTTCTGTGACACCGTCTTCATCCACCTGCTGTATCGTCGCAGCCCCGTCGAACACGATCTGATTCAGGAGATCGTACCCTATTCCGGACATGTTCATAAGGTAGGTCACGCTGCCATCATCATTGACCTGTTTCTTCCATTGAAAATCCGCGCCCAAAGCCACGGCCTGAGCCTGGGCCTCATCTAATCTTCGTTCTACATCGGCCAGATTGACCATGACCAACGTCTGTTCATCGAGGATAAGCCTGGTTTCCGCCCGCCATTTTTCGTTTTTCAGGATGGTGACGTCTTGTTCGATGGAGCCACAAGCGCTGAGGAGAAAAACCGCGAGCAGGAGGATGACCCCGCCCCAGAATTTCGTGGGCGCGAAGACGTTTCGGAGGGATGAAGCGATCATGATAATGCCCTATGCCTTTTTAAGAGGACGGTTGGTGTTCTATAGTAATAATGACAAATCAGCCCCTTTTCTTGCACGAAACCAGGGATCATTTGAAAAAATAGCGCCGAAGGATGAGATTGGGCGTGATCAGAAGTAATCAGTCATCAGTTATCAGTAATCCGTGGAAATCAGCGTTCCCTCCACCTGCCACCTGCCACTTGCAAACCTGCAAGCTGCGTTCCCATTTTCATCGTTATGTGGTGAGTTATCGCTCATGGGGCCTGCTTCTCACTCAGCAGCCGCTCAAAATGCACTTCAAAAATGTCGTCTTGCTGAATGAATAAGGCGGCACCAGGGATGGAGACGGCCGCGACCAGGCGTTCAAGATCACCT
>JALXAF010000153.1 GCA_026992375.1 Anaerolineae bacterium | reverse complement strand
TGTCAAGGTGATCACCTATTCGGGTCGCGACGCCGACACCATGCCCCCGGTGTGGGTGGCAAAAACGGCGGACGAGGGCGTCGCCATCGGCGCGTCCATCGTCTCTGCGGCCACGGCCACTGAGATCGGCGCCAAGGGCGTGCGGCGGCAGCCCTGGGCCAATTCGCCTTTCATTCCGGGTGCGCTGGGTGATTACATGAAGGCTCAGTTCGAGTTCTTCAACTCGCCCAAATTCAGCATGGGCAACCGCCCGCTCATGGCCGGACTCAACTACTTCCTCACCCACGAAGCCCGGGGCGGCTCGGGCAAGGGGCTGTTGGGCGAAAAGCGCGACGTGCGGGTGTGGCTCTCATGGCTGGAGCGCCGCTCTCATGAAGAGGTGGACGCCATCGAGACGCCCATCGGCTATCTACCCCTGTACGAAGACCTGAAACAACTCTTCGCCGACATCATCGACAAGGAATACCCCCGCGAGCTGTACGACATGCAATTCTCCCTCTACATCGACAACCTCATCGGGCGCATCGATTTGCAGAAAGATGCATACAGTAAGGAAATCCGCATTCCTCCGCGCCTGTTCGATGTGTACAGGGAGCAGCGCGAGGGGTTGATGGCGCTGAAGGAGAAGTACGGGGCCATCGTCACGCCCGATCAGCTCATCGAGGCTGGCGGAATCAACTAATTCCCTTCCACTATCGACCAATCAAACGCCCGGGCCGCGCGCTCGGGCGTTTGCGCGTCAAGCGGTCGCAATTAAATCGGCAATAGTAGTGGCTGTCACGTCCGCCTGGCGATTAAGTAGCCGGGCTACAAAACAGCGCCGGATAAATCCGGCTAGCCCCGCAGGACTTCATCCCCCTGCGCTGGCGGCGGGAGCGAAGCGCCCCAGGCCTATAACCGGATTATTTTGTCAGTGTTCATCGAATCCGGCTGGATGCAGAGAGCTCTCAGGGCGGTGACGGCCTCGTTCGCGCCAGCGCAAGATCTCCGAAGTCTTTGACCACATCTGGCTCATGCCAGTTTGAAGCCTCGCAGCCGCAGCGAGTTGGTGACTACGAAAATGCTGCTGAAGGCCATCGCGCCCGCTGCGATGATGGGGTTGAGCAGGCCCGCGGCCGCCAGGGGAATGCCGATGATGTTGTAGATGAAGGCCCAAAACAGATTTTGCTTGATGGTGCGCATGGTTCCCTTGCTCAGCTTCAGCGCCCGATACAGGCCCATCAGATCGCCGCCGATGAGGGTGATGTCCGCGGTCTCCATGGCCACATCCGCGCCCGTGCCCATGGCCACGCCCACATCGGCCTGGGCCAGAGCCGGCGCATCGTTGATGCCATCGCCCACCATGCCCACCAGCCGCCCCTCCGCCTGCAGGCGCTTGACCTCTGCGGCCTTATCCTGAGGCTGCACCTCGGCCAGCACCCGGTCTACGCCCGCCTGCTCGGCGATGACCGCGGCGGTGCGGGCGTTGTCGCCCGTCATCATCACCACCTCCAGGCTCAGCTCGTGCAACTTCGCCACGGCTTCGCGGGCGTTGGCCTTGATGGTGTCCGCCACCGCGATCATGCCCGCGAAGCGGCCATCCACCTCGACGAACATCACGGTCTTGCCCCGGCTTTGCAACTGCGCCCGGACGGCGTCGGTGGCGTCCCCCGCCCGGGCGGGGTTCAGCTTGCCTACGAAGATGTTGACGCCCGCCACATTCGCCCGCACACCCGCGCCGGTCACCGCCTCGAAATCGGTAGCCGCGTAGAGAGGCAGCTCGCGCGCCTTGGCCGCGGCCACGATGGCCTCGCCCAAAGGATGCTCGGAGCCATGCTCGGCGCTGGCGGTCAAGGCCAGCAGCGCGTCCTCGGGCGCAAGCTCGGCCGCGATGGCGGGGGGCGTCCATCCCGCGGCCGGAATGATGTCGGTCAGGGCCGGTTTGCCCTCGGTCAGGGTGCCGGTTTTATCCAGCACGATGGCGTCGAGCTTGTGTGCGGCTTCCAGAGCCTCGCTGTTCTTGAAAAGGATGCCCATCTTGGCCCCGCGGCCCGTGCCCACCATGATGGCCGTGGGTGTGGCCAGGCCCAGAGCGCAGGGACAGGAGATGACCAGCACCGCCACCCCGTTGATG
>JALXAF010000152.1 GCA_026992375.1 Anaerolineae bacterium | reverse complement strand
GCGCCTACGCCATCCAGACCGGCAACCCCCACCAACGCCAGCCCGGCCCCAAACTCATCGAAAACGCCATACAACCGGCCTTCGGGCCCGGCGGCCTCATCGCCTATCGCGCCGTCAGCGCCGACCAACCGGGCATCCACCTGCTGCAACCCGATGGCGAAACCCAACGCATCACCAAAGGCCCCGACGACAGTTGGCCGCGCTGGGGCCCGGGCGGCCAACAAATAATCTTCACATCGGCCCAGCGCAGCCCCGATTCAAGCCCCCACATCTACCTGGTCGACATCGCCACCCGCCTCGTCGAAGACCTGGGGCCCGGACGAAACGCCGACTGGTCCCGCAACGGCCACATCATCTTCAGCGGCTGCGACGTCAGCGGCGAACAATGCGGCCTCTGGCTGCTGAACCCCACCAGCCTGCAACGCAGCCAGCTCACCCACATCCCCGACGACGACGCCCCCATCTGGTCGCCCGATGGCCGTTACCTCGCATTCATGTCCAGCGGACGCAGCGAAAGCTGGGACATCTTCATCCTCGACACCCAGACCGACTTCATCATCCCCACCGCCCCCCATCCCGCCGAAGACGGCCTGCCCGCATGGTCGCCCGATGGCCGCGCCATCGCCTTCCTCTCCGACAGGGACGACGACTGGGCCCTCTTCACCTGGTGGCTGGATGATCTCACCACCCACCGGCTCTTTACCGTCTCGCCGCAACTGCCCAACTGGCAGCAGGCGGGCATCGATTGGCAAAAAGACGCCTCAGCAAACCCGGAATAAAGCTGCGAGCCCCGTCACATCAGCTTGGCAGCCGTCATTCCTCTCCGTTGGGATGCCAGCCAGGCGCATCCTCGGGAAAACGCGCGTCCACCCTCTCCTGGAGCCGAATCAGCGCGTCCTCAATGTCGATGTCGTATTGATAGGCCAACTTGAACAAAAAAACGACGGTGTCGGCCAGTTCATTAGCCAGAGACTGACGATGCTCCTCGGGCAGGACATCAGTCTTGTAACCCTTAAGGAACAACACCTCGCGGGCGACCTCGCCCAGCTCTTCCAGCGCGTGCACCACGGTCAGGCCCGGATCGGCCTTGTCGAAGCCCCGGGCCTTGTCCCAGGCTTTGATCCATTGCTGATACTCAGAAATATTCATTTTTCTTGTCACTGCAATTTATCCATCAAGCATTTTTTGAGTAATCATCGACGCTAACTTGAGTATTTGACGAAATGCCCAACATGGACCGGGTAATGGGCGGCAACTTACCTGTCAGCCCATCATCTGGCAATGGAGTCGTCAAACTTCTTTCTTCTTCTGTCACATCTTGAATTTTCATAATCTACACAAGAACAAAATGGAACGCAGAAACCTCTGATATTCACAGATTCTCGCAGATTATCCTGATTTTATCTTTCGGGTGCGTCTTGTTTCGTTGGAAAGACTGGGAGACGCAGGTCACCCATCAGCCCGTAGGGCTTAACAGTGCGATCAGAATCGACGCTTTGGGTTCTCAACTCATTTGGGATGCACCCCTATCCTTTCTCATTTGCATAGATCTGCTTTTTTCTACGCCATCTACGTTCAATCTATGGAACAGGCGACACGAGCAACAGCCCGCCGATACCGATGAAAATGCTTCGCTACAAGGACGCTGGAAGCCGACTTCGTCAAACATCAAACGCCATGCGTCATGTCCTGACGTTTGACGCCCGTTGCAGACTCGCCCAACGCGAACTTTGCGAACCTTCAGCAACCAGCGAGCCTTCTACTTTCGACGCAGCTATTCAAAAACACCGTGCGTCATCCGGACAGTGTTGTCGATCAACCGTAGTTAACAAAGTCTATAACAGTTTGGTCGGCAGGTCAATTTGCCATGCGTGGCATCCGCCGACTGGAAGGATATTGGAGAACTAATGCAAAGCAAAAGCCAATTATACTGAAAAAACCTTCAACGCGGAAGCACAAAGTGCACGGAGGGAAAAAGTGAGGTTTGGAGAGGGGTTTCTCTGTTAACCGCCACTATTTCCTCCGCATCTTCCGTGATGAAATGACCTTTTGCAGTGGAGCAAGCATCTTTCAATTCGCCGCGGATGACGCTGAGAACTCGGATCATCGCGGATTTTCGCAGAAAAATCCTTTTTCAATCCAAAAAATCCGCGGAAATCTGTCGCATTCGCGTTATCAGTGGCGAATCACGTGGGCAGATAGTGTGAATTATCGATTTAGCGAGGACAAAGTGCATAACAGGTTCTGATACGAACGCAATCCTTGATTTAGGCTCGCTTTTGTGCTAAACTACAAAACGGAATTGGGCCGGTAGCTCAGTTGGTAGAGCAGCGGACTTTTAATCCGCGGGTCGGGGGTTCGATCCCCTCCCGGCTCATTCAAAGCCCCTGGAGGCAACTCCGGGGGCTTTTTCATTCGGGCCATCAGTCAAGGAGAGAGCAACGATCGTTTCGGACAGCGGGCGGCGTTCGGGCGGGAATTTGACGCCAACCCTCAATTTGCGGCAAACTATGCCCAAACAGCCGCACTTCATCACCAAATTTCACGTCCCCTCCCACCATGGAAATCCGAACCTATCTCCGCATCCTCAAACGCTGGTGGTGGATTCCCATCGGCTTGACAGCGCTGACCCTGGTCTTTTCGCTGATCACGCTCAAGCCCTGGCAGCCGCGTCCGCCGACTTATGTCATGGGCATGTCATTCAGCGTGGGCGTGCGCCCCCAGCAGTTGCCCGATGAATTCACCTACGACGGCTACTACACAGCGCTCTCTTCGGAATACCTCATCGACGACTTCAGCGAGATTGTCAAAGGCTCCGAGTTCGCCGCTGCGGTGAGCCGGCATCTGGCGAACGAAGGCAGCCAGGTGGCTCCGGGCCAGATTCAGGGTTCCACCCAAACAGGCAAACGTCATCGCATCCTCAACGTCGCCATCTACGATGCCGACCCGGAACGCCTGCAGAAGATCGCCGACGCAGTAGCCGTCACCATGACCGAAGATGCGGACGAATTTATGCCCCGCCTGCTTGAAGACCAGGGGGAGGTCTATCTCATCAATAAGGGGGACGTCACTCCCATCGGCCCCAGCCTCAAACAGAGACTGGATCTGCCATTACGATTGACACTGGCCCTGCTGGCGGGGATGGGCCTGGCCTTTTTTATGGAATATCTTACGCCTCGGGTGCAAACGCGTAAAGACCTGGAAACGATGGGCGTGCCAGTGCTGGCGGAAATACCCAGATAACAATCACAGACCATCTCTAGGCGCAAGCCTTCTCCTGACACTTTGAGCGCATCGAAAGATGAGGTGTGGTAAAATATGCATCGACACACACACCAAAAGGAGAAAGGCGACATGAAAAAACGAATTCCCTTCATGCTGTTCATTGCAACGTTTCTGATCGGCGCTCTGGCTGCGTTCGTGTATGCAAGCCCCGACGCCGTTCATGCGCCAGAGGACAACACGCCACCTGTTGCCGCCTTCTCGGTCGATCCGGCCAGCGGCGTCACAGGCACGCAATTCGTCTTCGATCCAAGCGCAACCCATGATAACGAGGACTCATTGGCCTGGCTGCAAGTGCGCTTCGACTGGGAAGGGGATGGCGTCTACGACACAGGTTGGCTCAACCCCACCAACCCGGCACCCGAACACAGCTACGCCTCGGTTGGCGATTACACTGTCATCATGAAAGCCAAAGACACCGACGGGCTCACGGACACGGTTTCTCACGTAGTGCATGTTGGCGATCCGGGAAGCAATACGCCGCCCACCGCCCGATGCGCGGTCACGCCCACCACAGGCTCCATGAATACCGTCTTCACCTTCGGCGCCGCAGCCAGCACCGACGCCCAGGACCCACAGAGCGACCTGCGGGCCCGGTGGAACCGTCATGCCGGCGGCTGGGACACCCCCTGGCTTCCCATCGATCAACCACAAACGCTTCAGTTCAACTATCCCGGGGAGTATGACGTGTGGGTGAGAATCATGGACAAAGGAACATTATCGGACGATGCGAAGTGCACCGTCCAGGTCGTGGACGCCAACAACACCCCGCCCACGGCTGATTTCACCATCACGCCCGCGTCGGGAACCATCACCACGACCTTTACGGTGGACCCGACCACCAGCCATGACAACGAGGATGCGCTCCCCTACCTTTCGGTGCGCTTCGATTGGACCGACGACGGCGTTTACGACACCGCCTGGCTCAACGCCAGTCAGACCTGGACGATAACTTTTTCCGACGTCTGGGGTGAGATCACCGTACGGATGGAAATCAAAGATTCGGGCGGTTTGACCGATGAGACCACGCGCACCGTGCAGGTGCGAACACCCTTTTCGATTCATCTCCCCATTATCGCCCGATAAAACCCGCCCAGGAAGCAGTCGGCATGAGCAGCAGCACACAGATGCTGCCGAAAACCCATTGTTGGCTCCACTGCAAAAAGGTCATTTCACCACGGAGACACGGAGGAAATAGTGGCAGTTCACAGAGAAATTCCTCTCCAAATCTCACCCTTTTCTTCCTCCGCGCACTCTGTGCCTCCATATTGAAGGTTTTTTCAGTACAGCCATTGTTACGTGGAGGAAAAAACCCGGCGTTTCTGGCGTCTTTACGTGAGCGCACCATCGATATCCACTGACGAGCCCCCGGTGAGGACGCCTCCAGTCCGTTCCTTGCTCGCGATTGTGTTACAATAGATCGATCTAACCCATCAGCCCCTCTAACGCTTATGGAACTCAAAGTCTACTGGAAAATACTCAGAAAGCGCGGCTGGATCATTCTGGTGGCAGCGCTCATCACCGGCGTTGCGGCCTTTGGATTCAGCCATTTCCAAGAGCCCATCTACCGGGCCCGGATTCTGGTCAGCGTGCGCCCGGCCCGGCCCGATTTCGGCCTCACCGGTTCCACCAAAGATCTGCTCAGAAACTTCCAGACCAACCTGCTCACCCATCGCATGGCCCAAAAGGTCATCGACCGGGCCCAGTTGGACATGAACACCTACGAACTGCTGTCCGAGGTCGAGGTCAATCCCGAGCCCGACCGCTTCGTCATGGAGATCGTGGCCAAAGACCCCGACCCGCAGACCGCAGTCACCATCGTGCAGACCATGGCCCAGACTTTCGTGGACGAGCAAGAGGCCTGGAATCAGGAGCAGGATCAGCGGGACCGCATCGACACATGGATCGTGGATGACGCCCGGGACGCGCCTCTGTGGCGGCCCAACCCAAAACTCAATGCAGTGGCGGGCTTCATCCTGGGCGCACTCATCGGAGCCATCATCGTCTTTGCGTTGGAGTGGGCCGAATCCGCCTACATCCGCACTTCCGACGACATGGAACGGGCCGTTGGCGTGCGCGTGCTGGGGGCCATCCCCGGCGAAAAGAGCGCCAGGCGCAAGGCCCGAGCATCATCCTGACGACCAACCGGGAGCCAAACACCTATGATCGATCTGATTACCATCACCGATGCGCACTCGCCCCGAGCCGAGGCGTACCGCAGCTTGCGCACCAATCTCGATTTCTACAGCCTGGAAAACCCCTTGCACACGCTGCTCATCACCAGCGCCGAGCCGGAGGATGACAAGACCACGGTGCTGGCGAATCTGGGCGTCATCAGCGCCCAGGGCGGCAAACGCGTCATCCTCATCGACGCGGATCTGCGTCGGCCCAGGCTGCATGAAGTCTTCGGGCTGGACAACAGCCGGGGGTTGGCCTCGGCGCTGACGGGCGAGACCGCGGATCTGCCCATTTTCGACACCGAAATCCCCAACCTGCGGGTGATCCCGGCCGGGCCCACGCCCGAGAACCCCGCGGATCTGCTGGCTTCGGCCCGCATGGGCGACATCATCGCGCAACTGAAGGAGCAGGCCGATGTGGTGCTGTTCGACGCGCCGCCCCTCATTGCGGTCACCGATGGGGCGCTGCTGGCCACCAGGGTGGATGGCGTGCTGCTGGTGGCCCGGGCAGGACACACCAAGCGCGAGTTCGTAGAGCGGGCCAAAGACATCCTGGCCAAAGTCAACGCCAATCTGGTGGGCTCGGTGCTGACCAACGCTGCCCTGGACACGGGCGTGTACAGATATTACGGCGAATAACCGCCACGGCACGAGAAACAGCTCGCCGATACGAACAAAAATGGAACGCAGACACATCTGATGCACACAGATTTTCGCAGATTGTTTTGATTTTATCTGTTTTTATCTGCGTAGATCAGCTTTTTCTGCGTCATCTGCGTTCTATTTTCAAAACAGAACACGCGAGGCATCTTTATGAAAGCGCTTATTCTCAGCGGCGGCAAGGGCTCCCGCCTCTATCCCCTCACCTACACCAATGCCAAACAGCTCATTCCCGTGGCCAACAAGCCCGTGCTGTTTCGGGTCATCGAAGCCATCCACGACGCGGGCATCGACGACATGGGCATCGTCATCGGCAGCGGCGAAAATGGCCGCAAGGTGCGGGCCGCGGTGGGCGATGGCGGGCGCTGGGGCGTCAAGATCACCTACATCGTGCAGGACGAGCCCAAGGGCCTGGCCCACGCGGTGCTCATCGCCCGCGACTACCTGGGCGACGACCGCTTCGTCATGTTCCTGGGCGATAACGTCATCGAGGGCGGCATCAGCGATCTCATCCGCGAATTCGAGACCTCCGACTACAACAGCCAGATCGTGCTGACCCGGGTGGCCGAGCCCCAGCACTACGGCGTGGCCGAGCTCAATCCCGACGGCAGCATCAAGCAACTGGTGGAGAAGCCGCGTCAGCCCAAGAGCGATCTGGCCCTGGTGGGCATCTACATGTTCGATGCGCATGTGCACGAGGCGGTGCGCAGCATCAAGCCATCCTGGCGGGGCGAGCTGGAGATCACCGACGCCATTCAGTGGCTGGTGGATGCGGGCTACCACGTGCATCCCTACATCCATCGCGGCTGGTGGATCGACACCGGCAAACCCATCGACATGCTGGCGGCCAACAGCAAGGTGCTGGAGGAGCTGACGCCGCGCATCGATGGTTTTGTGGACAAGGATTCCGAGGTGGATGAGCGGGTGACGGTGGAGCCGGGCGCTCAGATCATCAACAGCGTGGTGCGGGGCCCCACCATCATCGGCGAAAACACCCGCATCATCAACAGCTATGTAGGCCCATTCACCTCCATCTATCACGATTGCCTCATCGAGGATGCGGAGATCGAGCACTGCATCATGCTGGAGCACAGCCAGATCAGCGATGTGGACGCCCGCATCACCGACAGCCTCATCGGCCGCAACGTGGTCATCAGCCGCTCGGAGCTGAAGCCCCGGGCCTTGAAGCTGACCATCGGCG
>JALXAF010000151.1 GCA_026992375.1 Anaerolineae bacterium | reverse complement strand
CCCCGCTCCACTTTCCGATGACACGCGCGGCACAGGGTGCGCAGATTCTCCAGTCGGTTGGCCTGCCTGTAATTTTCGTTGACGCCGGGGATGTAGCCGAAGGAGCGGAAGGGGCGGATGTGATGCACGTCGTGCCGCCGCCCCGGCTGTTCGGCCGCGCCGCACAGCGTGCAGCGATAGCCGTCTCGCTGCCGGGCTTTGGCCCGCTGTTCGGGCCAGTTGGGGCCGTAATCGTTGGGATCGCTTTCCCACAAATTCATCTCCCGCAACGCATCCACCAGCTCATCGGCCACGGCCAGCCAGTAGCCCGTGGTCTCCAACACCGTCTCGGGCAGATCCACCTCGCCAAAGCCCATGGTCTCATGCGTCCAGCGCTTCACGCGTCGATAGCCGGTGACCCGAGAGCGGATTTCCAGATCGCCGTAGCCTCGCAGAAGCGGGCCATCTTCGGCCTGCTGATGAATCGCCAGCACCCGGGCCCGGGCCTCGCTTATCGGGCGGGTGTAGTAATCCACATCCACCGGCGAAACCATGCCGTGGCCCGCTTCCCAATCCAGCGCCTCCACCAGATAAGTCCGCCCCTCGTGCAGATAAACGGCTCCCGGATGCAGCAGCGAAGGAGCGGTCTCCCGATCCATCTCGCCAATGACCGCCCCGTCCGTCGCCTGCATGATCAACACCCGGTCGGCGGAGGCCGTGCGCAGGCTCACATCCCCCGCGGGATAGCCTTCCGACATCCAGAACCAGCGATCTCCGGCCTGTTGCACCTCCCCCTCTTCCGCCAGCATGGCCAGAACATCCTCGGTGAAGGCGAAACGCCCGAAACGCTCGCCAACCCTGAAGGGCAGCTCGAACGCGGCGCAGCGCAGATGTTCGGTGAGAATGACCAAATTGTCGGGATTGATGAGTGCGTGTTCGGGCGAGCGCCCGAAGAAATAGTCGGGGTGCTGCACGATGTATTGATCCAGCGGCCCGCCGCCCGCGACCAGCGCGGCCAGCGAAGCCTCCTGGCGGCGTCCGGCCCGACCCGCCTGCTGCCAGGCGCTGGCGATGGTTCCCGGAAAACCAGTGAGCACCGCGGCCTGCAATCGCCCGATATCGATGCCCAGCTCCAGCGCGTTGGTGGCCACCACCGCCTGAATTTCGCCCTCGCGCAGCCCCTTTTCGGTGGCGCGGCGCTGTTCGGGCAGATAGCCGCCCCGGTAACCCCGCACCGTGCGTCCATGCACGCCCCGCCGCGTCAACCCCTCCCGCAGATACGTCAGCAACAGCTCCGCGCCCATGCGAGAGCGGGCGAAGAAGATGGTCTGCACGCCCGCCGCCAGGATGTCTACGCCCAGTTGCTGGGCCTCCAGCAAGTTGCTGCGCCGCAGCCCCAGCTCTGCATCCACCAGGGGCGGATTTAGGAAGACCATGTGCTTCTCGCCCAAGGGCGCGCCGCTCCGGGAGATGACGTCCACCCGGGCCTCGATGAGCCGCTCGGCGTGCTCGGCGGGATTGGCGATGGTGGCCGATGCCAGAAGAAATTGCGGCGCGGCGCGAGCCGCGTCCGCCGACGCGATGTGTGAGCCGCCCTGCTGATAGAACCGGGCGATCCGCTGCAAGCGCCGCAGCACATTGGCCACGTGAGAACCGAACACGCCCCGATAAACGTGAATTTCATCGATGACCACGGCCCGCAATCCTCTGAAAAAGGTCGCCCAGCCAGTGTGATGCGGCAAGACGCCCGTGTGCAGCATATCGGGATTGGTGAGGATGATGCGGGCGTTCTCGCGGATGCGCTTGCGGTGGCTTTTGGGCGTATCGCCGTCGTAGATGGCCGCGGTCACATCGGCCTGCAAGGTTTCAAGCAGGCTTTGCAGGTTATGAAGCTGATCCTGAGCCAGGGCTTTTGTGGGAAAGATGTAGAGCGCGCGGGCGTCGGGATCGTTGAGCAGCCAGTGCAGCGCAGGCAGATTGTAGGCCAGGGTCTTGCCCGAGGCCGTGGGCGTGGCCAGCAGCGTGTGATTTCCCCGCAACGCGGAATCGATGGCCCGGGCCTGATGCTCGTAGGGCAGATGAACGCCCCGGGCGCGCAGGGCCAGAATCAGACGCATGTCCAGCCCGTCGGGCCAGGCGGCGTACTGAGCGGGCCGGGCGGGGATGCGTCGCCAGGCGGTGACCCGGCTCAGGAATTTGGGATCACCTTGCAGGCGAACGAGAAGTCTATCGAGGGACACGATTAGCGATGATCCGTCATCTCCTTCTGCACCGGGCATTCATAAATGGGCGGGTGCTCGAACGGCGGATGGGTTTTCTCGGGATAGGTTTCGGATAGCAGGGTGGCGAATTCCCCCAGAGCCATGGCCGTGGCCCCCCACACCTTGTGTCCGTTGAGGCCGAAATAGGGCACGTTCCATGTACGCCCGTCTTGTTCGACCGTGGTGATATGACGGAAGGCGGGATCGAGCAGGATGGAGACGGGCGCTTCGATGAGGGTCTCGATCTCGTCTGGATTGGCGCGCCAGCGCGGCGGTTCGGGCGTGTATCCCACCACGATCTGAATGCAGAAATGGCTGGGCGGGATGTAGATGTGGGTGAGTCGCCCCAACACATCCACCCTTTCGGGCGCCACGCCGATTTCTTCATGGGCCTCGCGGATGGCGGTTTGGGCCACGGTTTCATCGCCGTCGCGCGAACCGCCGGGCATGGAAACCTGGCCCGGATGCTGGGTTAGATCATGTCTGCGTTCAGTGAGGATGAAGTAGAGATGGTCGTTGCGCGGGTAGAGGAGGAGCAGCACAGCGGCCCGTCGGCAAGTCCTGGAGCCCTCAGCGTAGATTTTCGGGTCCAAGGAACGATAGCCCGGAGCCATAACCTGCTGGCCGCGCAAGCCGGGCAGAGGCCCGGACAGGGCTTGTTGGATGTCGTGGGGAGTGAGTGGTTGCATGGGGATAAAGAGGGGGTTTGTGACTATACAGCTCACATGTCAAATCTTGAAGGCTGGTTGACTGAAAAAAGTCAGCTTGGCGTCTAAACCTACCGATTAAAATCAGGGCCAGGGGCCTTTGGCCGCTCGTCGGCCTGCGCCGACGCTTGCGGGTTCCGTTTTGACGAAGAAAACACCGTCCCCGCAGGGGGACGGGCGGCGGCACGCCCGTGGAACCGAATTCATTCGGCGAATGAGGCGGCGCAACGAGATTTGTCAGTCAATCAGCCTTGAAGGTTAGAGTCGCCAACAAGCGACATGTCAGGGCCGTAAAACCCTTCGACTTCGCTCAGGGCAGGCTGTCAAGCGTAAAACGTCACGTAACTGCTAAGGTTGTCTATCTGTTTTCGGCGGCTTGGCTTCTGCTGCGGCAGGCCCCCCTCGCTCCCCCCCCCGCAAGCGGGGAGGAAGACCTCTCCGTCTGGAAAAAACTTTGCAAACCAGCGGCTCCCTCCCCTGCAAAGGAGCGAAGCGACTGGCGGGGGAGGGCCGGGGTGGGGGCCAGGTCCAGCGGCCAAGGCTGCAAAACTGACGAACGCAGGCTTGAACGTTGGCTCAGTAGGCCTACCTTAGTAGTTAAGGCCAAAGTGCATAACGGCTTCTGGGGCTTACCGATGGTGCGCCAGCTCAGAATCCAGCAGGCGGCGCAGGATCGCGATCATGGTGGCGTAGGTGGGGTCCATGCCAAAGTAGGAGAGATTTTGCGCGCCCAGATTCTGCCCCTTGCTGAAGGGCGTATCCGAGGCGTAGTGCAGCACGCCCACCGGAAAAGCCGCCTCGTACAGATTCACAATCTCGTTGTAGGGGTGTCGCTTGGGCCGGGACATCTCGTAGACGCTGCTGAGATAAGGCCCCGCCTCCATCTCCAAGTCGGTATAGCCTTCTTTGTAGAACACCGCCATGTACTCCTGGTTTTGCAAAAAGGTGCCGGGCACGGTGATGGCCTTCTGGTTATCCAGCACCGAGCCATAGACCAGGAAGGGCCGCACATCATCCGCACAGAAGCAATTGTGGAAGAGATAGGTGTTGGCGGAATGCTCGTCGTGCACCACGTTGGGGATCATCACATCGCCGATGCGACCGTTGAGGGTGGCGGCCTTGCCCATGATGAACACGCCCCGCACCTCGTCGATATTGCGGGCGATCTCGTTGAGCACCTGATACGCGCCCATGCCCAGCGGATAATCGATGTTGATGATCAGGGCGTTGCTGAGATGCAGATGCTCGATGCCCGGCAATTGCAGCCGCGGATCCATGTAATTTGTGTGTAGCCGGTTGAGCAGCACCACCTGCACCTCGATGTCGAAGGCCGTGTATTCGCTGGGAATGCGGAAGATGCCCATCTTCTTTTCATGGGCCAGCCGTTCGGCCGCGGCCTGGGGATGGGCCTGCTCGTACTTCTTCCACGCGTAGTAGAGGAAGTTCTCGCGGCTGCTGGGCACGTTCTCCCGGTGAATGTCCTCATACTCCCGCCGCAAGCTTTCCGACCCTTGCTCCCGAATGTACGCCACCAGCTCATCTTCCTTCATCAACGGATAGCCGCTGAGCAGATTGGCCATAGAATGGGTGTTGCTGGAGATGAAGTAGGCGGGCTGATCCGCAAAACCGACGTCGGGCAGAGCCTCCTCCACATGCTCCCACCAGCGCCGCGTGGCCCGCCGATAGTCGGCCAGCGAGCCCGAAAGGGAGCGGATGGCGATGTCCTGCTTTTCGGTGGCGATGGTCAGCAGGCGTTGGGGCAGCTTCTCCTTCCACACCCGATAAATGCGCATCCAGTCTTCCGCCTCGGTGCGCGTCAGTTCGGCCAGCCGTTGGCAGCACGCGTCCGCATCCAGAATCCCCTTCTCCTCGATCTCCCGCAAAAAAGAAAGCCCAGCGCTGTTTCCCAGCAGATCGTACAGTTTGCGCCGCTCGATTTGGTACGCCACCAGCATCGGCGCCAAATCATCGATATCGGAGCGGCTGGCGATGAACACGGCCAGGGTCTCCTCGCCATCGTAAAATGTGCGGCGACGGCGGCCCGGCGCGGTGACGCGCTGCCAGGATGAGAGATTCGTGTAGCCATGCTTGCGGAAAATGCGTTCCGATTGTCCCATGACCACCAGTCGCACGTGGTCGATGACATCGGGCAGGCGCAGAATGGCGTAGTTCAGCGCCGCCAGATCGGGCTCGGCGTCATTCGCCTTCACGTGCAGCGCCGATTTCATGCGCTTGTGCGCTTCGATGAGCACCTTGATCTGCACCGGGCTCGTGCTGCGCAGCAACGAGTAGTAGGTGCGCATGTAAAGCTGGATTTCTTCGTTGCCGGAAACGGGGACTGTTCTATCCATGAGACTGGAGGAGATGAGCGATAAGCGCTGTCGAAAGTGATCTAATCTGGTTTCCTGCTTTTCAAGCCAGGCCCGAGCTCCGCCGTCAGCATCCCGGCCAGGATGAGCGCGCCGCCCAGCAGTTGGGGCGGGCCCAGGCGTTCGCCAATGAGCGCAAACGAAGCCAGCGCGGCGAAGACCGGCTCCGTGGCGAAGATGAGCGCAGTGTGCGTGGAGGTGGTGAAACGCTGCGCCACCGTCTGCACGCCAAAAGCGATGGCGGTGGCCAGGATGCCGGTGAAGACCGCGGCGAAGAGAGGCTGTCCGCGGGGGAAGAGCGGCGTGGACGGTTCAAAGAAGTGGCTGGTGATGCTGGCCAGCAGCGCAACCGTGAGAATCTGCGTCATGGTCAGCGCCAGGGGGTTCATGCGATGCGAGAAACGCCCGGTGACGAAGATGTGTGCAGCGAAGCTGAGCGCACAGAAAAAGACCAGCACATCGCCCGGATTGACGCCTTCATCCAAGTTTACCCCCACCAGCGATAGAAACGCCAGTCCCGCCGTCGCCAGCCCTACGCCCGCCCACACGGCCGGATGAGGCCGTTCCCGCAGCAGAATCACGCCCAGCAGCGGCACCATCACCACCGAAAGCCCGGTGATGAAACCGGCTTTGGCAGGCGTGGTGAACTGCAGGCCTGCGGTCTGAAATCCATAACCGGCGAAGAGGATCACGCCGATGAGCGCGCCTGCGCCGATTTGATTACGCAGGGGCGTCGCCGCTCCCCAGCCCGCGGTGCGTTTGCGCAGCAGCAACGCGATGGGGAGCATCGCCAAAAAAGCCAGGATGAAGCGGGCGCTGAGGAACGCAAACACCGGATACGTCCGCACCGCGTCCTGCACCATCACGAAGGTCAGCCCCCAAATGAAGGCGACGCTCAGCAGACTGATGTCGGCGAAGATGCGGCGGGAAGCGGTGGCGGGTTGCATGACAAAATTATAGCACGGGATTGGTTTTTACTTTCTATCCCAGATTGTTATAATCGAAACAGGTTTTGGGTTGCACTCTTTTTAGATTCGCTCCTTCTCAAACCGAATCGGTGAACGTATCATGTTTGAAGCCCTGATTTTCATTATCTTTGGCTGGCCTGGTGTGCTGGCGGGGCTGGCCTTAGCAGCCTGGGGCGTCTATCGCCGCTCTTGTCTCTGGGTGTTGGCGGGGGCGCTGCTGACATTGCCCATAACCTGGTATATTGCCATTGGCGGGCATTTCTATATCGTGTTACTCATGCCCCTTTTTGTGGCGTCTGCTTGCCTTTTTCTTCGATGGAAACAACGGCGGGCCCTGGCATTGACGCCCCTTTTTTGGGCGGTGGGCATGGTGTCCTCTCTATCATTTCTCACTTTTGCTCCGTATGCTGCATGGGGACAAGCCTTTTGTTCTGAATTCGTGCCGATTTCGGCCTTGCGTTTTCTGATGTCGACAACAAACGCCACCTTCGTTCTAATTTATCCCGTATTGATGATATTGGTGTGGCGGCAGCATAAGCGGCGTGAGCGCATTTTCTGGATGACAGCTTTTGGCGCATGGACATTTCAACAGGGCGTTCAAAGTTTGTGCGGATATGGCGTCCACCTCTCCACCGGGCTGATGCGGGGCGTCTCGGCGTTGATTCTCCTCGACGTTCTGGCGTTTTCATTCTGGCTGGGATGGCGATGGCGGCGGGATCCACAGGACGTGCGGGCGGATGGCGTCTCTATTCTCCTCACGGCGCTCATTCTGGCCATGATGACCTTCGTCAGCGTCGTTGCTTTGCTGGCTACTTTCGAGTAGCTAGGGCTCAATCGGATTGCTTTAGCCGCGATGGGGGAGGGCAGGGGGCTGGCAAGGCAATATCGCTGTCCTGGGATTGCTGCTCACCCGTCTAATCAAAATCTTATACTGCCCGTTTACAATGTGGATTGCGCGGGCTTCACGCATCACGCCCGTTGCAGATTCGCCCAACGTTGGTTTTGCGAACCTTCAGCAATCAGCGTTCTATTGTAACTGCTAAGGTAGTCTATCTGTTTTCGG
>JALXAF010000150.1 GCA_026992375.1 Anaerolineae bacterium | reverse complement strand
GCCGACGCAACCTCATCCCATCAACACTCCCTCATAACCAACTCATGAATAAACAAAAAATCTACACGGCCCTGTGGGGCCTGCTTATGATTATTCTCGGCATCGGCGCATTGGCCTACAATTTCGGTGCGCTGGATCAATACAAAATCATCACCGCCTACATCGTGGCCGCATTGCTGGCCGTGATGGGCGCAGCCTTTTTGCTGGCCATCGCCTTTCAGCGGGAAAACTGGTTTTACGTTATCCCGGGCTTTAGTCTGCTTTCCCTGGGCGGCATGGTGTATCTCTCCACTCTGGAGGCCGTCAGGCCCGAATGGCTGGGCGCGTTGTTCCTGGGTGGCATCGCCCTGGGCTTCCTGGTCATCTTCCTGCGCAATCGCCAGGAGCGCTGGTGGGCGCTGCTGCAAGCCGAAACCATCTTCATCATCGCCCTCATCGGCCTGGGGCTGGGCATTCCCGAAAGCGCGGCCAGGCTGGTGGGAGCCATCCTCTTCGGCGGCTTTGCAGCCAGTTTCTTCTTCGTGTGGCTGTTCAGCGGCCATCGCGGGCGATTCCTCTGGGCGCTGATCCTGGCGGGCGTGTTGGCGATCTTCGCCGCCGCTATCTTCACCTCGGGCCAAAACCAGCTCATGCTGCTGTTGTGGCCCGTGCTGCTGCTCCTCATCGGCCTTTTCCTCATCGCCCGGGTCTTCTCTTCGGGGGAGAAGAAGCAGCCTCCCGCCGTCCCCATTGAATCGCTCACACCCGCCCCCGATTCTGAGCCCGCAGAGGAGGACGCCCCGGCCAAAATCCAGCTTCCCGACGCCATGCAGCCCCGCCCTGCGCCCGAAGCGCCGCCCGAGCCGCCCAGCGATGAGCCGCTGGACATCGAAGTCATCGAGCCTGAAGTCGAGGATGAAACCCCATAACCTCACCCTGGCTCTGGCCCAGACAGACATCGCGCTGGGCGACAAGGCCGCGAATCTGGCCCGAGGCCGCGAGCTGGCCGCGCAGGCCGCAGCGCGAAGCGCTGATCTGCTGATTTTCCCCGAGCTGTGGACCACGGGCTACGATCTGGCCCGGGCCGCGGAACTGGCCGAGCCCATTCCCGACGGTCCCACCGCCCGCGCGCTCTCGGCCTGGGCGCGTGAATCCGGTTTGTGGATTACCGGCTCGATGCTGGAACAAACGCCCGAGGGCGTATTCAACGCGGCGGCGCTGTTCGGGCCCGAAGGGCAAATCCTGGGGCCGTATCGCAAAATCCACCGCTTCGGGCCCATGGCCGAGGATCGCTGGCTGGGGGCGGGCTGCGAGCCCGGCCTCTTCGACCTGCCCTGGGACAAGACCGGCGTGGCTATTTGCTACGATTTGCGCTTCCCCGAGCTGTTTCGCGGCTACGCCCTGGCGGGCGCCCGCCTGATCCTGCTGCCCAGCGAATGGCCGCATCCCCGGCTGCATCACTGGCGCACGCTGGTGCAGGCCCGGGCCATCGAAAATCAGTGTTTCGTGGCCGCGGTCAACCGCGTGGGCGGCGACCGGGAGAACGCGTTTTGCGGGCATTCGCTGTTGGTCGGGCCTTGGGGCGAGATCATCGCCGAGGCGGAGGAATCGCCCGTTCTGCTCACCGCGACCATCGATCTGACCCAGGTCAACAACGCCCGTCGGCGCATCCCCGTGCTGGCCGACCGCCGCCCGGCGTGTTATGAGTAGATGTTGGATACTGGATGCCAGGTGTTGGGTATTGACAACTTCCTTCAACCAGTATCCAATACCAAATATCGGCATGGTTCATTTTTTGACACTGGGAACCTGACAAATTTTGCCAGGTCTTTCGCCGCAGGATAGTTGATACTCGGTACCTGGTATTCGAATCACCCCGGAACAGGGGCCATAGCCTTAATATCCAACATCCTTTCTCCCACAGCCAATTTGTCAAGCTCTAGAACGTCCACTTTAAATCATGCCGGGTTTTCTCATCTCTCTCCTCTCGATGCGATTCGTCTGGCGTCAGTATTGACCATACAAAGGCCCGAAGTTGGCGCAGGCCCGGAAGTCCGCGCCCTCGCGATCGGCAGTGCCAAAGGCGTTCCAGGCGCTGGGGCGGAAGATATCTTCCTCGGGCACGTTGTGCATGTAAACGGGGATGCGCAGCA
>JALXAF010000149.1 GCA_026992375.1 Anaerolineae bacterium | reverse complement strand
ATCGAAGGCCTGCCAGCCTGCGGGAATCTGGATGCTGAACAGATCTTTGGCGGCTTTGTATTCCTGCAAGGGCGTTTTGAGGATGGCCGGAATCGGCGTGGGCGTGGGGGTGCTGGTGGGCGCGGGCGTCGATGTAGGCGTCGATGTGGGGGCGGGCGTGGGCGTGCTGAGGATGGCTGTCAAATCGCCGCATCCCGCCAGCAGCGTCGTCAGCGCCAGCAGCAAGAGGAGGGGGAAAAGGAGAGAGATTTTTCGCATGGATTTTTTGCACGAAGCGTGGATGACCAGAGGGGGACGTAATGGAGATTATAGCCCGCTATCCAAACAGAATCAAGCCGCTGCGAGAAGGAAACGCCCAACAAAAAACCGCGCCGGAATGCCGACGCGGTTTCTGAAAACAGAAGTTAGCGGGGATTAGCCGTGCAGCAGGTCTTCGACCACGGCCCGCTCTCGCAGCAGCTCTTCGCCGGTGATGCGCATCTTCTCGGCGATTTCGTCGTTG
Organism: Anaerolineae bacterium; assembly: GCA_026992375.1. GTDB lineage: Bacteria > Chloroflexota > Anaerolineae > J102 > J102 > M2005. Next base: position 1,630 of record JALXAF010000149.1, on the reverse strand, counting down.
ATGTCCAGCCCTTCGACGATCTGCCAGGTGCCGTCGCCGGGATGTACGACGGGCACGGAGTACATGACGCCTTCGGGGATGCCGTAGTGGGAGCCATCGCTGTAAACGGCCAGCGCCACCCAGTCGCCCTTGGGGGTGCCCAGAGCCCAGTCATGCACGGCGTTGATGGCTGCGTTGGCCGCTGAGGCGGCGGAGGAGGCGCCGCGGGCCTTGATGATGGCGCCGCCGCGTCGGGCCACTGTGGGAATGAACTCCTTCTTGTACCAGCGCTTGCCCACAGCATTGATGGCCTTCTTGCGGCCAATGCGGGCGTGGTAGATGTCGGGCACCATGGTGCTGGAGTGGTTGCCCCAGATGATCACGCGCTTGACTTCGCTGACATTGACGCCCACCTTCTTGGCGAGCTGGTTCTTGGCCCGGTTGTAGTCCAGCCGGGTCATGGCCGCGAAGCGATCCTTGGGCACGTCGGGCGCATTGCTGGCCAGAATGAGGGCGTTGGTGTTGGCGGGATTGCCCACGACCAGGCCGCGGAAGTCATCTGCAGCAACCTCGTTGATGGCCTTGCCCTGTCCCACAAAGATGGGGCCATTCTTGCCGATGAGATCGGAGCGCTCCATGCCCGCCTTGCGCGGGAACGCGCCCACCAGGAAGGCCCAATTCGCGCCGTCGAAGCCCACTTTGGCGTCATCGGTCAGGACCATGTCATGCAGCAGGGGGAAGGCGCAGTCTTCCAACTCCATGGCGGTGCCTTCCAGCGCAGGCATGGCAGGCGTAATCTCCAGCATCTTCAGGATAACGGGCTGTTTGGGGCCGAACACATCGCCATTGGCAATGCGGAAGAGCAGGCTGTAGCCGATCTGGCCGGCGGCGCCGGTGACGGTTACAACAATCGGTTTGTTAGTAGTAGCCATTTTTAACGCTCCATTGCGTGAAAGTGAGGGTTTTTACTGTGCGATTTGAAAATTAACGTTGCCAACGCCGGAAATGCCGGCGCGCATCAAACAAGGTTATTGTGCGGGAATCGGCGAGGGAGCTCCGGCGGGCGTGGTCGTCGCCTCCGCAGGAATGGGAACATCCAGACCATCGGCGGCCAGCACCGGGGCCAGGGCGTGGATGGCCACCTCAAGCATGTCTTGGGTGGGCTCGCGGGTGGTCAGCTTTTGCATGGCCAGGCCCGGCCAGATGACAAGCCGCATCAACGCGTGCTCCTGATAGCGAGTGCTGATGCGCAGCACTTCGTAGGAAATTCCCGCAACCACCGGGATCAGGATGAGGCGTGAAAGCAGCCGCAGCCACCAGATATCGAATTGCAGGGGAATGAAGAGGATAATGCTGATGAGCACCACGAAAAGCAGAAAACTGGTGCCGCAACGGGTGTGCCGGGTGGAGTATTTGGCCACATTCGCGGGCGTCATGCTCTCGCCCGCTTCATAGGCGTTGATGGTTTTGTGCTCGGCGCCATGATACATGAACACCCGGCGAATTTCCTCGCTGCGGGCGATGACCGCCAGATAGGCGATGAACAAAAACAGTCGGAAGAAGCCTTCCAGCACCGCGCTGGCGTATTTCGAAAGTCCCAGATAAGTTTCACTGAGATGGGCCACGCCTGTGGGCAGAAGGAAGAAAATTG
>JALXAF010000148.1 GCA_026992375.1 Anaerolineae bacterium | reverse complement strand
ACCCCGGCCCTCCCCCGCCAGTCGCTTCGCTCCTTTGCAGGGGAGGGAGCCGCTGGTTTGCAAAGTTTTTTGCAGACGGAGAGGTCTTCTCCCCCCGCTTGCGGGGGGGGGAGAGCGAGGGGGGGCTGCCGCAGCAGAAGCCAAGCCAGCGAAAACAGACAGACTACCTTAGCAGTTACGCCGCATCTCTAATCTACACTTGCGCCCGGGGCGCCATCCGGCGTCTCGGGCGCATTCGCGCCTTCGAAGAAAATCGTGAGCATCATCGCCAGCGCTGCTTGCGGATCGCCTATCTCCGCCCGGTGGGAGGGATAGAAATAGGGATACATCATCCCCAGCAAAACCCAGGCGGCCTGCCTTGCGTCCATTTGCCGCAATTCGCCCGTGTCGATGCCTTTTTGCAAGATAGACTGGATCTGGAATGTGAATTTTTGGTGATAAAGCTGCCGGAACGCCTGTCGGGTCTCGGGGCGCAGATGCCCGGCCTCCTGGCTGGCCAGCCGGATGATGGCCTGCTGCTCGGGACTGCGGGCGAAGATGCCGCGGAAGATGCGTTCGATGACATCTCGCGTGGAATCGCCCTGGGCCCGGGCCTGCTGGATGATCTTCTCGGTCTCCAGCAGGTTCTCGGTGAGGATGGCCAGGAACAGGCTCTCCTTGTCTCTGAAATGGTAATACAATCCGGCCTTGGAGACTCCTACTTGCTCGGCCAGTTGCCGCATGGAGAGTCCCCGGTAGCCTTGGGCGACGAAGAGCCGGGTGGCTTCTTTCAGGATGTGTTTGCGAGTTGCCTGGGCGGTCATAGTGTAGGATCGGGCAAGTGGCGCAGAGGAGCGGCGGTCCGAGTGCGGGCGTCAGAACAGCAGGGGGCGGCCAAAGCCGGGCATGAAAGGCCAGGGGATGGAGACAAGAATGAGGAGGGAGGCGGCGCCATAGAAGATGAACATGCGCTTGAATTTGTCATCGGGCCACGCCATTTTGATGAGATGGCTCCCTGCATGAGCGACGATGATCGCCAGCGCCATCATCACGCTGTGCTCCATGAGGAAGAATCGGCTGGCCGGATTGCCGAAAACGTACTCGAATCCGCCTTGTTTGGTGACGAACACGACATAAAGCGTTAGCCCCAACAAAAGCTGGATATCCAGAACGATGAGGAAGTATTTGCTGAACTTTCGGGCGCTCTCATTCCAGGCGCGCTGGCCGAACCAGCCCCGTGCTGCAACGAACAGAACGTAGAGGCCAAAAATCAGGATAATCCAGCGATTGATGCTGTGTAGATCGACGAGAATGCTGTGGAGGGCGTCCATGAATGCTCCTTTAATCGTGTGTATGGTGATGTTTGTCCGCCCCTCGGGCGGGGTGTTGCTCTTACGAATGCCCGCGGGCCGCGGCCTCATGCTGTTGCACGGTGGCCTGTTCGGCGGATTGGCTCTTCAGCGCCAGCGCCAGCAAGGTGATCAGCACGGCGATGCCGCCCACAGCCAGATAGGCCGATGTGAAGCCTTTTACATCGCCGCCCAGCGAGGCCGCGATCGCACCCACGAACGCGCTGCCTAACAACTGGCCCGTGCCTGTGAACAATCGGATGAGCGCCTGCGCCGCCGTGCGGTAGTGGTGCGGCGCTTCGTTCAGCATGATGTAGCGCAAGGGTGATCCCAGCAGGGAGCTGAGTCCCAGCCCCACCAGCACCGCAGCCGTGTAAAACGTGGCCACCGTCAGCGGAATCAATCCGATGATCAACATGCCCGCGGCGATCAGGCCCGAGCCCAACAAAATCACCAGCCGCGAACCCCGTTTGTCTAACATGCGTCCGGCCAGGGGCGAGCCCACGGCCATGGCCAGCACCGCGGGCAGCAGCATGAAGCTGGCTGTGTGGGGGCTGACGCCAAAGGCCAGCACCAGCAGCACCGGCACGAACACCAGCGTCGCCTCGCCAAAGCCCGCGCCCAGGGCGATGACCGTCACCAGTTTGATCTGGCGCGACCTGAACAGCGCCACCTGCACCACCGGGTCCCCCGCCCGCTTTTCCACTATCCACAACAGAGGCAGCAGAACGATGGCCGTCAGCAAGAAGGGCCACACCCGCAGCGAGAACAGGCTGGTGAAGACCGTGTCCGGGGAGAGATTTTTCGGATCGAGCTGGTTGATGCCGATGGTCAGGGCGGCCAGCGTGATGGAGGTGATCAGCAGGCCTAGATAATCGAAGGGTTTTTGCAGGCCCGGGCGCTCATTGGGCAGCAGGCGCAGGGCGAAGAAGACGATGATCAGAGCGATGGGGATGTTGATGAGGAAAAGCCAGTGCCAGGTGAGGAATTTGAGCACGATCCCGCCCAGCACAGGGCCGATGAGAAAAGCCACGCCAAACACTGCGCCGATCATGCCCAGGGCCGAGCCGCGCTTCTCGGGGGGGAAGGTGTCGCCGATGACCGCTGCGGCCACGGGGAAGATGCCGCTGGCCCCAAAGCCCTGGATGGCCCGTCCCAACAGCGCCACCCAAAACACGGGCGAAAGCGCCACCACCAATGAGCCCGTGGCGAAGATGAGAATATCCGCAATGTAGATGGTACGGTGGCCGATGATGTCCGCCAGCTTCGCCATTAGAGGCGTGCCCACCAGATTGAAGAGGATGTACGCGGTCACCACCCAGGCGATCATGCGGTCGTCCACCACGAAGGCCCGCTGGATGGCGGGCAGCGCTGGGCCGACGATGGCAATATCCAGCGCGCCCATGAGCACGCCAAAGAAAAGCAAAATGAGGATGCGTTTGCGTTGTTTGTCTGTCAGGTTTTTCATCCTTCCTTCCTCGCTGAGAGATTACCGACCGGTCGGTCATTTTTGGCGGATAGTATATCACGATTCCGCTTGTCCGACACAAATCGCCGGGCGCCTGGTTGTCATTTCTGATCTGTAGCACGGCGACCTCATCGCCGGGCGGACTTCCCCCGAACGCGAGCGCAACGAGTAGCGGAGGAGAGGATCGGAGTGAGGGGCAAAGGGAGGCTGGGAGGAGGGAAATCGTCCCCTTGCCTTTTGTGGATTCTAAATTTGGAATTGCTGGTTCTTGCTGTTGTGCATTTGTCGTGATGACGGTACAATGATGGCATGATGTTGTTACGCGGCGTGTTGCCATTTCTCCTCAGCCTGCTGCTTCTTTCCGAGACCATCGCGGCCATTCCCATCGGGCCTGGCATCGTGTCCTCTTCCTCCGCGCCTACGCCCGTCTATGGCTATCGCGTGCTGGCGGTCCACCCGCATGATCCAGCGGCATTTACTCAGGGATTGGTTTACTATCAGGGGGATTTCTACGAGGGTACAGGCCTGCGCGGGCGCTCGTCGTTGCGTCGGGTGGCGCTGGAGACGGGCCAGGTGATGCAGAAGCGGGATCTGCCCGACGCTTACTTTGGCGAGGGCGTAACTCTGTTCGATGACAGGCTCTACCAGCTCACCTGGCAATCGCACGTGGGTTTTGTGTATGATCGGGCCAGCTTCGATCTCCTGAGTACGTTCGACTATCCTACCGAGGGCTGGGGGCTCACGCACAATGGCCGTGAGCTGATCATGAGTGATGGCACGCCCACCCTGCACTTTCTGGATCCCGTCACCCTGCAAGAGCTGCGGCGTGTGACGGTACGGGATGAAAACGGCCCAGTGCAGCGCCTGAACGAGCTGGAATACATCCAGGGCGAGGTGTACGCCAATGTATGGCAGACGGATCGCATCGCTCGCATCGATCCGGCCACCGGGCGTGTGCTGGCCTGGATCGATCTCAGCGGCCTGCTGCCGCCGGATGATCGTCCTGGCGCGAACGTGCTCAATGGCATCGCCTGGGATGAAACGGGCCATCGGCTGTTCGTCACCGGCAAGCTGTGGCCCAAACTGTTTCAGATCGAGTTGACGCGGCCAGATTCAAAGGTGTTCCTGGGCGTCGTCTCCTTTCCTTGATGAGCCAGTGGGTTGGTTTTTTGCGTTTGATGGTTTAAGATAAAGACGCGACGCGCCTGAAGTAGGATAAAATCGACATAGCGTTCGCTACGCTATTTGTAACTGCAAACGTACTCGACTTTAAGCCTTAGAAAGCCACGAAGGCTCGAAGTTTTTTGAAGGAGCGAAGGGAAAGATCAGGGAAAATACTTCGCGCCTTCATCTTCTTCGTGTCTTCGTGGCAAAAAGTGGTGGTGAGACCTTGGTAGGCACCGCCATTTGGAGAATAAAAAATGGCCCGAAAATCCCTCTCGAATATCGACGCCGCGTGGCTTCACATGGATGATCCCACCAACCTGATGATGATCACCGGCTTTTTCGAGTTTGCAGAACCGCTGGATTACGAACGTTTGAAGACGACGGTGGATGTGCGTATGGTGCGCCGTTGGCGGCGTTTTCGTCAACGCGTGCGAGAGTCTCGGCTGCCCCTGCGCGGGCCTTATTGGGAGGATGATCCCCATTTCGATATCGAAAACCACATCTTCCGGGTCGGTTTGCCTTCTCCGGGAGACGAGGCTGCGTTGAAGGATATGATCAGCAAGTTGGCCAGCAGGCCCTTGGATCGGAGCAAACCCCTGTGGGAGTTCCATCTGGTGGAAAATCTCGTCGGAGGGGGCTCGTTTCTGGTAGTGCGATTGCATCACGCCATTGCCGATGGCATCGCCTTGATGTCGGTGTTGATGACGTTGTGTGACGTGGACCCGGACGCGCCCTGGCCCAAACCGGAGTCGGAGAAGGCCCACCGTCGCCGCGGGCGCCGCGTGCGAGCTTTGTTTCCGCCCGCTGCCAGTTTCTTCGCGGCCACGCGTGTGATGGCGGATGAGGGACGGCTGATGCTGCTCGACCCCGAGCATCTAAAAAAACGGGCCTCACAGGCCAGGGCCTTTGCCGAACGTCTTGCCCGTCTGGCCCTGCTCTTGCCCGACACCCCCACCATCTTCAAAGGCAAGTTGGGGCGCAAGAAGGTGGTGGCCTGGACGAATGATCTGCCCATGTCGGAAGTGAAGCGGGTCAAGAACGCGTTCGGCGTCACTGTCAACGATGTGTTGATGGCAGTGGTGGCTGGCGGATTGCGGCGGTATCTGTTGGCCCGGGGCGAGCGCGTGCCCAGGAATCTGAACATCCGGGCCATGGTGCCGGTCAATTTGCGTCCGCTGGAAGAAGCCGCCAAGCTTGGGAATCGCTTTGGCTTGGTGGTGATGTCCCTGCCTCTAGGCATCGAGAATCCATTGGAGCGGATGCTGGAGGTGAAGCGGCGCATGGATGATCTGAAAAATTCGCCCGAGGCGGTGGTGGGCTACGCCCTGCTCGAAGCCATGGGCATGACCCCCGCCGAGATCGAAAATCTGGCCGTGCAGTTCTTCGCCATGAAATCCACCCTGGTGTTGACCAATGTGCCGGGACCTCGCGAGAAGCTTTACTTCGCGGGCGGTCCCATCGAGCGCATCATGTTTTGGGTGCCGCAATCGGGCCGGTTGGGCATGGGCGTCAGCATCTTCAGCTACGCTGGCTCAGTTAGCGTCGGCGTTATGACCGATTACGGACTGGTTCCCGACCCCGAAACCATCGCCGAGTTCATTGCGGAGGACTTTGTCGGCATGTTGCGCATGACCGAGGAGATGGATGAGCCGGCAGAGGAGAGGCTTGAGGCTGAATCAAGGGAATCGACGCCCGACGCCGCCGCTGGGGCGGCAGGGGAAGCTGCCATCAATGATGCACGCTGCATCGCCATCACCAAATCGGGCGAGCGGTGCAAGAACAAGGCTCGGCCCGGCTCGCGATATTGCCGGGTGCATGCCCATCTTGCAGCGAATGATGCCTCTCGCAGCCTTTAGAGAAAGGTGGCGATGATCAATCCCGCGGCCATGAGCAAGGGCGTGGCCAGGTTGATGAGCACGTTTTTGCCCATGAAGGGGAGCAAGTTTTCCATATCGTTCGCATGAACACGCACGCCCCGATAGGTGGGAATGGCGATGATGATGGTGAGTAGTCCCAGCAGCGTCAGCGGAGGGAGATAGCCCAGGATCACGCCGATGACGATGGCCAGGTAAGCCAGCGCCAGTTGCACGCCATACAGCAGAGCGCTCTTCTCTTGCCCGATGACCATGGGATAGTGCCGCCGCCCCACCTGCTTATCGGCCTCCACGTCGGGAAATTGGTTGAGCAGCAGCAGATCGTTGACCAGGAAGAAGGGCGTCAGCGAGGCCCAGAACGCGGTCAGACTGTAGCTGCCGGTGAGCACGTAATCCGTGCCCATGACCATGAGCAGCCCAAAGCCCAGGCCCGGCGCAATCAGACAGGCGAGGGGGTTGTGGGTGAGCAATGGCGTGTAGGCGATGACCACGAGCAATCCCAGAACGCCCAGCGGAAGGATGCCCCAGCCCCATCTCCATAGGAAGAATGCGCCGATGAGCAGCGTGATCAGGGCGGAGATGACGCCCAACCAAAGGGCCTTTTCCGCTAGATCGGGCCGGGCCTGCAAGGTACCACTGCCGCCGCTGAAGGGCGTGCGTCGGGTCAACTCATCCAGCCCTGTTTTGTAATCGTGATATTCATTCAGGGCGTTGACGCTGATGTGCGCGGCCAATGCACCGATGAGGGCTGGCAGAAAATACCAGTAGTGAATATGGCCGTCGGCGCGCCAAATCGCCGCGCCTAATCCCAGCAGGGTGACGACGGGCGGGAGGGTGAGGAAGGGCACCCGGGCGGGGCCCAGTAAAGCCTGGAGGTCTTTCATCATGGCAATCTCCGAAAAGGAAAAGGGTTTGTCCTATTTGGGGTAGAGGCCGGGCGACGCAGATTACCCTTCAGCCCGCAGTGCTCAATAGCACGTCTTCAGGTGACGATTTGGGCTGACAGCGAGCATTGGCCGCGTGAATTCAGTCTCTTGTGATAAACATTGACAAAATAATCCGGTTATAGGCCTGGGGCGATTCTCGTCCGCCGCCAGCGCCGGGGGATGAAGTCCCCTGGCTAGAAACAGCGCCCCTGCGGGGCTAATCAGATTTATCCTGCGCTGTTTTGTATCCCGGCGATGAAGTCGCCGGGCGGACTTCGAGCCTTCATGGCTTTTTGAGGCTTAAAGTCGAGTACGTTAGCAGTTGCGAAAAAATGAGGAAAATGACTTAAAGCAGTTGTTGCAACCACGCCTTCACGGCCGCGTCCAGCTCCTCCAGGCTGATGCCGAAGTACTGCTGCACGAGTACCGGCGTCTTCTCCTGGGCCATTTGCGTCATGTGGGCGCTGGCCAGCAGGGAAGCGAACATGCCCGAAAACTTCTCGGCCAGCTCCGCGTCCGGCACCTGGGAATAGGCCCGGTAGAAGGCCATCACCTTGTCCTCGCCGTAGGTCTGCACAAGATAGGTGATGGCCGCGCCCGAGTAGAGATACTCGTAACCCACGGTCGTGCCCAGA
>JALXAF010000147.1 GCA_026992375.1 Anaerolineae bacterium | reverse complement strand
CCCGATGGCCGCTCTGTCAGCCTGTGGGACGTGGGCATGATCAGCACCCACCAGATGGATCAGCATCAGATCATGGCCACGGGCTCGCACATGAGCTACGTGAGCCCGCCCCCCACCGCGGCCTCTTTTGCCGAGGTGACGGTGGATACGCTCACCGGCCAGGTGACGGTGGATCGATTCTTCGTGGCCGCGGATATCGGTCGGGTGTTGAACCCGGTTACGGCCGCGGGCCAGGTGGAAGGCGGCGTGTTGCAGGCCATGGGCTTCGTGATGAGCGAGGAGATGGTCTTCGAAGAGGATGGCAAGCTGGCCAACGCCAGCATCGGCGAATATCGCCCCTACATGGTGGCGGACGCGCCCCCCATCGACGTGGTCTTTGTGGAGACCAACGAGGAGAACGGGCCGTTTGGCGCCAAATCGGTGGCCGAGCTGGCCATGGATGGCGCGGCGCCGGCCATCGTCACCGCGGTGCACAACGCCACGGGCAAGTGGGTGCGCACCCTGCCCCTCTACCCCGAGCGGGTGTGGCGGGCGTTGCAGGAGAAGTAGGCGGTAAGCAGTCTTCAGTCATTCAGTGTTCAGTTTTCAGTAAGACCTTCGAGGCCCACTCGCCTCGGAGGTCTTTTCATTTCCGCAACCATCCGGCTCTGGGGTAAAATTTCCGTCTGGCGTTTTCATCTTCCTTTCGAGCCTCTGCTGGATTCATGCTTCCCATCCCAACCCAAATCATCCCTCAATTCTCTTTCGACGGCAGCGTAGCCGATGTTCGCCAATGTCAGATCGGGCACATCAACGATACGTTCGTGGTGCAGACGCAAAGCGCCCGCGGCCCGCGGCGCTACATCCTGCAACGCATCAACCAGCGCGTCTTTCGCCAGCCCGACGCGCTCATGGCCAATATCGTGCAGGTGACGGAATTTCTGCGGCGAAAAATCGAAAGCGAAGGGGGCGATCCGCAGCGCGAGACCCTGACATTGATCCCAACCAAAGCGGGAAGCCCCTACCTGGTCACGCCCGATGGCGACTACTGGCGGGCCTATCTTTTCATCGAAGGCGCGCGGGCCTATCAGCAGGTGGAAAGCCCCGAGCATCTCTACCAGGCGGCCCGGGCCTTCGGGCGCTTTTTGCGGCGGCTGGATGATTTCCCCGCCGAAGATATGCACATCACCATCCCCGATTTTCATCACACGCCCAAACGTTTCCAGGCGTTCGTGCAGGCGGTGGACGCGGATGCGCACAACCGGGCGCATGAGGCCCGGGACCTCATCGACTTCGCCCTGGCCCGCGGGGACAAAACCGGCGCTATCGTGCAGGCTCTGGACGCGGGCGAATTGCCCCTGCGGGTCACGCACAACGACACCAAGTTCGACAACGTCCTCATCGATGACGTCAGCGGCGAGGGCGTGTGCGTGCTGGACCTGGATACGGTGATGCCCGGCTCCGCACTCTACGATTTCGGAGACTTCGTGCGCACGGGCGCCAACACAGCGGCCGAGGACGAGCCTGATCCCGCGCGGGTGAGCCTGAGCCTGGACTACTTCGACGCCATCGTCCGCGGCTTTTTGCAAGAAACCGCGGGCGCGCTGACGCCTCGGGAAACGGCGTGGCTGCCTCTGGGCGCATGGATGATCATCTACGAGCAGGGGCTGCGCTTTTTGGGCGATTATCTCAATGGTGACGTATACTATCGCATCCACCGTCCCCGTCAAAACCTGGATCGGGCGAGAACGCAATTCAAGCTGGTTGCCGACCTGGAAGAAAAAGAAGAAGCCGCTGCCCGCATCGTCGAGCGCTACGCGGCCAGACGATAGCTGCGCCGAAAGACGACGGTCATCGCCAAAATCCGCCGCGCCTCGTCAATCGACCGTCGGCATTCCATCAGCGCCAGCGCGGGCCCACCCGTCACTCGATAGCGTAAACCATGACCATCTCCATCCCCGACGACATTCTCCACCAATTCGCGCCCGCTGACCAGGTGCTGGATATCCGGTTGTGCAAATTCGGGCACATCAACGGCACTTACGTGATTCGCACCCGCAGCCCTGAGGGCGAGCGGCAGTTCGTCTTGCAGCGCATCAACCACCACGTCTTTCGCGATCCCGAGACGCTGATGTCCAACATCATGCGCGTCACCACCTTTCTGCGCCAGAAGATCA
>JALXAF010000146.1 GCA_026992375.1 Anaerolineae bacterium | reverse complement strand
CCCGCACCCTCAAACGGCTCTCCTACAACGAGGCGGCGGAGTTGGCGTACTTCGGAGCCAAGGTGCTTCATCCCAAGACCCTGCTGCCCGCCATCGAGCGGGGCATCCCTGTGCGGATTTTGAACACATTCAACCCTGATGGCCCCTCCACCGTCATCACCAAAGACCCTCTGAAAAACGGGTTGGTCAAGGCCATCTCCGCCATCCGCGATCTCACGCTGATCAATGTGGAAGGCCGGGGCATGATGGGCGTGCCCGGCATCGCGGCCCGCACCTTCCGGGCCGTGGCCGACGTGCGGGCCAACGTGTTGATGATCAGCCAGGCCTCGTCGGAGCAGAGCATTTGCTTTGTGGTGCGCCGCAGCCGTAGCGAGGATGTGCAGCGGGCGCTGGAGACCGAATTCGAGCGGGAACTGGAGCGTCATTACATCGACCGCGTGCGTCCGATGCACGATGTGGCCATTGTGGCCGTGGTGGGCTCGGGGATGCGAGGCACGCCGGGCATTGCCGGGCGGCTGTTCAGCGCGCTGGGCGAAGCGGGCGTCAACGTCATCGCTTTGGCCCAGGGCTCCAGCGAATCCAATATCTCCCTGGTTGTTTCCCGCGATGATCTGACCACCGCGGTGAGGGTTATCCATCAGGCGTTTTTCCAAAATCGACGCGTGCCCACGCCGCAATTGGTTTGAAGATGATCTCCGCCAACGCCCATTGTAATTTGTGAGTCGTAATTTTATGAAGACTATTCCCCTTATTCAATTTGGTCTGGGCGGCGTAGGACGGGCCGTCGTGCAACGGGTGCTGGCCTCTCGCGATGACTTCGAGTGGCGCTATGGCCTGCAATTGATCTACGTAGCCATCAGCGACAGCCGCAGCGCGGCCATCGAACCGGACGGATTTTCGCACGCTCAGCTTTTGACCATGCTAGAGGCCAAGGCCGCGGGCCAATCGCTGGCCGACACCGAGTTTGGCTATGCCCGCGGCGAGCTGACCGACATCATCGACGTGGCGGGGATGGATGACGCCATCGTTATCGACGTCACCGCCACGGAGGAAACCACCGACGCCTTGTTGCTGGCCTTGCGCCGGGGATATGGCGCAGCCCTGGCCAACAAGAAGCCTCTGGCCGGGCCTATGGAGGCTTTCCGGGCGTTGACCGGCAGCGGGCGATTGCGCTACGAATCCACCGTGGGGGCAGGGACGCCCGTCATCGCGATGTTACGGCAGGCGATCATCGCTTCTCACGACCCGGTGCAGCGCATCGAGGGCTGTTTCAGCGGCACGCTGGGATTTTTGACCACGGGCCTGGAGGAGGGACGTTCTTTCTCCGAACTGGTGACCGAGGCCCGGGCGTTGGGTTTCACCGAGCCCGACCCCCGCGACGATCTGGGCGGGATGGATGTGGCCCGCAAGGCGTTGATCCTGGCCCGCACGTTGGGCTGGCCCCTGGAACTGACGAACATCCCGGTCGAGCCTCTGTTCCCGCCCGAGCTGGCCGAGGGCTCGGTGGATGATTTCATGGCAGCGCTGCCGCAATTGGACGAGGACTATCGCCAAAAGGTGGCCGCGGCCCGGGCGCAGGATAAAACCTTGCGCTATGTGGCTACGCTGGCCGAAGGCCAGGCCTCAGTGAGGTTGCAAGAGGTTCCTGTCGCCAGCGCGTTGGGCCAGTTGCGCGGCTCGGATAATCTGGCCGCCTTCCACACCGAGGTCTACAATCAGACGCCACTGGTGTTGCAGGGCCGGGGCGCGGGCGTGCACGGCACCGCCGCGGGCGTGCTGGCCGACATCGTAGCGTTGGCAGACAAATAACACGCTCCACAGCAAGCTGGCAATAGCGCATTCAAAAAGGAACGCAGGTGATCCATAAAACCGTTGCGAATGCTATCGATAATGTGGTAAAATGGCGTTAATCGTAAAAACAACTCATGGTGCATGAAGATAATGAAAACAGCTATTTCTATCCCTGGCCCTGTATTTGAAAACGCCAAACAATTGGCGCAAAAGATGGATATGTCGCTGAGCGAGCTATACACAGCGGCTTTGTCCACTTATGTGGCAGATTATCAGAACAAAGATGTGACAGAAAAACTTAATGAAGTATACGAGAAGGAGCCGTCTGAGCTTGATACAGAGCTGATCGCGCTTCAAGTCGTCTCAATAGGTGATGAAAGTTGGTGATTCAGCGGGGAGAGATTTGGTGGGCGAATTTACCTGAACCTATCGGTTCTGAGCCAGGATATCGCAGGCCAGTTGTGGTTATCCAGTCCAATGATTTCAATCGTAGCAGAATAGCGACAGTCATTGTGGTTGTGATTACCTCAAATCTCAGGTTGGCGCAGGCGCCAGGAAATGTTTTTCTGCCCCGGAAACAAACGAATTTGCCAAAGAGCTCGGTGGCAAATGTCTCCTAGGTATTGACGGTTGATAAGCGTTTCTTAACCGAGAGGGTAGGGGTATTGCCGTCTCACCTGCTTGAACAGATAGAGAAAGGATTGCGTTTGGCGCTTCAACTATAGCTACCCTGACAAGAATGCTGCTATTGATAAGATGCCAATAAAGCGGGGTGAAAACATGTCGTTGATCAGAGCAGAATGAAAAAACGCCCAACAAACCCCGCCATCGGTAACTATGATGTCGCTATTATCTGGCAAAATGTCCTCATGCCTGACTTGACCTTTGAAACCGGCTCGGGCGCAACGAAAAACGCCCGCATCCGCTTTGGCTGCTCGGTCATCATCCCCGACGAGCGGGGCCGCATCCTGCTGCAAAAGCGCACCGACGGCGATTTCTGGAGCCTGCCCGCGGGCGGCATGGAGCCGGGCGAGACGCCCACCCAAGCCGCCATCCGCGAAGTGCGGGAGGAAACGGGCCTGGAGGTGGAACTGGTGCGCTTCTTGGGCCTGTACTCTGATCCCGAACTCTGCACCGTGTATCCCGACGGCAACCGGATGCAGTTGGTGGGAGCCAGCTTTTTGGCCCGCATCATCGGCGGGGAGATGATCGACAGCAACGAAGAGACCGCGGAGCTGCGCTGGTTTGCGCCCGATGCCCTGCCCGACAACATGACGCCCCTTTCCAAAATCCGCCTGCGCGGCTACCTGAACGGCGACTATTGCCACGTAGATTGAGGGGACATGTCGAACACATTCTCGCAAAGCCAGACCCAAAAATTTATAGCACTGGCGGCCTTGCTCGGCCTCATTACCACTTTGTCCACTTACGCTGGCTTCGGAGTCAGCGATCACATCGAACAATTACCCATCATCCATCGTTTTATGGACAGCGGGTATCTTCAGAGTGACTTCTTCACCAATGAGGCGTCTCAGTCGATCGCTCGGTACCATTATTCTCTTTTCATGGCCAGGCTGGCTAATCAGCCCCAAAGACTGCCATACGTCTTTCTTGCCTCGACCCTCCTGGTCAACATCGTCATCTCGGGCGCAACTTTTTTGATCGCCCGTGAGCTATTCAATAAGTCAGACATGGTAGGCGCCTTTGCAGCGTCACTAACAATGACTATCTCCACCTTCTATCTGGGATGGAGCTCTGTCATTTATAAAACCTTGATGACGCCCAGTGCGATGGCAACTCCTTTCATCTTTCTCGCACTGTTCTTTGCGTTGCGTAAACATCTGTGGCGCACACTTCTTTCCATCGCCATCGCTGTTTTCTTTCACCCTTTATTTGGGCTGGAAACAGGTTTCTTGATTTTTGCTGCCGCGTTTGTAGCAGACGTGTTTGTCGAGGAGGGACGTCGTCGGGCGATGTTGAAGAAATATGCAATTCCCGTTCTGCTTTTGGGGGGGATGGCGTTACTTCTTATTTTGCCACAGCTCTCGCAAGAAAAAATTGATCCACAACTTTTCATTTACATCGTAGCGCATTTCAGACACCCACATCACTACATTCCCAGCTCCTTCAAAGATAAAGACTATCTTTATGCAGGAAGCTTTCTTCTCGCCTTCTTTTTAATGTGGAGACGCTGGCAAAAGGATAACGACAATCGACGCAAGACGTTATTTATTTTGATATTGAGTTTTCTAATTCTGGCGTTGAACATCGGGGGATACGTCTTCGTCGAATTATTTCCTTCTCGCATTTGGACTGAAGCTCAGACATTTCGACTACTGTATCTTGTCAAGTGGCTTGGTCTGATTTTGGCAGCAGGAACCATCACAAATTTGTGCCAAAAGCATAAAAAATCATGGTTTGCAGTTTATTTCTTCGGCGTCCTGCATCCTCTCTCTCTGGGTGTCGCAGAAGCATTTCATACGGCCTCCGATACAACTTCTTCATTCAATAGTAGACCCCAAGAACTATTTTACCCGGCGCTCGCGTCCCTAATCATAGTCGCCATACTATTCTTTTCCCTTGTATTCACCAAATTGACCATCCTTTTTACGGCTTACATATTATTGATCATTTTGATCGACCGTATATCGGAGAAAAAAGCATTGGTTGGGATTAGCGCACTGGCGGTTCTCCTCATTGTTGGCGTCTCAGCACCGGTGCAAGCATGGATGCCTGCGCCAATTGCCGCTATCTCTCATTATTTCTCAGGCGATTTGACCAACGCAATCCCTAAAGATTTGGGGAGATACGGTAATGAAGTGACTCAATTTGCCCAAGCGAATACGCCTCCAGAAAGTATTTTTCTGACGCCTCCCGATTGGGGCGCGTTCAGATTGCTCGCCAGCCGCGCCATCGTCGTCGATTTCAAGGCGTTTCCATTCACAGATAGCGGTATCCTGGGGTGGTATGAAAGAATGATTGCATGTTATGGAAAGCCTGAACGATTGGGACCTGAAATGATTCCCGAGATGAGGACGCATTATGAGAAGATATCGGATGAAGATCTGCTCACCTTGCGTCAGCGCTATCATTTCCAGTATGCCGTCCTTTATCACAACACGCCGACAAAGTTTTCCAGCATTTTCGAGAATTCAGAATTCAAAATCATCATCTTTGACGTCCCCTAATCCTGACGAAATGTGTCTGTATTCCACTTTTATGCGTTATCAACGGCGAGTCTATACTCTTTTCCTTGCGGCTCTGCATTTCTTCGGCGAGGCGCTTCACTTTGTTCAGGACAGGCTCAGGATATGCTTTGCGTGAGACATTTTCTTGTACAAATTGCAACAACTCCATTGATGAGACGCTAACCGACGCCCGTCCTACCCAGCCAGTTTTTCTTTTAGCAACTTTTGCACCACGCCCGGATTGGCCTTGCCCCGGGTTTCGCGCATGACCTGGCCCACAAACCAGCCGAAGAGCTGCACTTTGCCCGCGCGATAGCGGGCCACCTCGTCCGGATGCTCCGCCAGCAGTCGATCCACCAGGGTTTCCAGGGCGGCGGCGTCGCTAACCTGAGCCAACCCTTCCCGCTCCACGATGGTTTGGGCTTCCTCGCCCGTCTTGAACATCGTCTTAAGCACCTGGCTGGCCGTATTGGCGTTGATGGATTTGGCCGCCACCAGCTTCAACAGGCCCGCAAATTTCTCGGGCGTGACGGGGATGTCGGAAATGGGCAGGCCGCTATCGTTCACCAGGCGGAAGAGATCGCCCATGACCCAGTTGGCGACTTTTTTGGCGGGCATGGCGTCGCCCACAGCGGCCGCCAGGGCGTCGAAGTAATCGGCTGTGGGGCGCTCTGCCGTGAGGATGCCAGCATCCTTGGGACTGAGGCCGTATTGCGCCACGAAGCGCTGACGTCGGGCGTGGGGCAGCTCGGGCAGGCTCGCGGCCAGCTCCGCCACCCAGGCCCGCTCGATGTGCAGGGGCGGCAGATCGGGCTCGGGGAAATAGCGATAATCGTGGGCGTCCTCCTTGCTGCGCTGCACATAGGTGCGCCCCTCGGCCTCCAGCCAGCCCAAGGTCACCTGCTCCACCTGGCCGCCCGCCCGCAAAATCCTCTCCTGGCGGTCGATCTCATAGGCGATGGCGTTGCGCACCGCCCGAAAGCTGTTCAGATTCTTCACCTCCACCTTCACGCCCAAAGCGTCGCTTCCTGCCGGCCGCAGCGAAATGTTGGCCTCCATGCGCATGGCCCCTTTCTCCAGGTCGCCGGTGCTGGCTCCAATGTAGATCAGAATCTGGCGCAAGCGGGTGAGATACTCGTTCACCTCGTCGATAGAGCGCATATCGGGCTCGGAGACGATCTCCAGCAGGGGCACGCCCGCCCGGTTGTAATCCACCAGGCTGACGCCGTTCTCGTGCACCAGCTTGCCCGTATCCTCCTCCAGATGGGCGCGGGTGATGCCGATGCGCTTAACGCCGTCGGGCGTGTCGATATCCAGCCAGCCGTTCACCGCCTGCGGCAGTTCATACTGCGTGATCTGGTAGCCCTTGGGCAGGTCGGGATAGGTGTAATTCTTGCGCTCGAAACGCACATCCTCGGCGATGGTGCAATTCAGGGCCAGGCCGGCGCGGATAGTCTGGGCCACGGCTTCTTTGTTGATGACGGGCAGTGCGCCGGGCATGGCCAGGCACACCGGGCACACGTGGGTGTTGGGCGCTGCGCCGAAGAAATCAGCGCTGCACGAGCAGAACATCTTGGATTTTGTGATGAGTTCGGCGTGGACTTCCAGGCCGATGACGACTTCGTATTGGGTGGATTGAGGCATGAGAGGATTAAGAGAATGCAGATAGCGCAGAGAAGTCAGGTGATTACAGCTTTTTCAGGCTCAACCAGATTTCAGGGAGTGGGATTATGGGCGGATTGCGAATTCGCCAAGCATGACCGGTGATGAAAATGGTTGGAATGCGGAAGTGTGACAAATCTGCAATCGGATTGCGGATTTGTCAAAAAGCAATCATTTTTCGTGCATTTCAAAGGCCCGGCCAATGCGGAAGAGGGTGGCTTCGTCCAGTGGACGCCCGATGAATTGTACGCCCACCGGCAGCTTCGCACCATCTTCTTCCACGAAGCCCGCGGGCACGGCCAGGGCAGGCACGCCCGCCAGGGCCGAGGGCAGGGTCATCACATCCAGCAGGTAGAGAGAAACGGGGTCGGTGGGGGCTTCGCCGATGCGGTAGGGCGGAATGGGGGCCACCGGAGCCACGAGCGCGTCGTATTTTTCGAAAACAGCATTGAAATCAGCCCGGATCAGGGTGCGCACTTTCTGCGCTTTCAGGTAGTAGGCGTCGTAGTAGCCGGCAGAGAGGGCGTAGGTGCCCAGCAGGATGCGACGCTTGACCTCCTCGCCGAAGCCGCGGCCGCGGGTGAGCTTGTAGTTCTCCTGCAAGTCGGGCGCCTTAGCGCTGTATCCATAACGCACGCCATCATATCGGGAGAGATTGGCGCTGGCCTCGGCCGTGGCGATGAGGTAGTACACGGGCATGCCGTAACCGGTGTGGGGCAGGGAGACTTCCTCGACGATGGCCCCCAGATCACGCAGCCGGGCCACGGCCTCGC
>JALXAF010000145.1 GCA_026992375.1 Anaerolineae bacterium | reverse complement strand
GGAGTGTGCGTGGGGGTGTCGGTGGGCGCGTCGGTGGGCTGCGGCGTGTCGGTGGGCGTAGGGGATGACTTGGTCGCGGGCGTCGCGTCTTCGGCTACAAGGGGTGGAGGCGTCAGGTCGTCACCCTGGGGTGGGAGGGCGCCGCATCCCGCCAGCAGTGCCGCCAGCAGCGCTATCAGAATGATGGGGGCGTAACGTTTCATGAATGACGGGAGGGTGGTGATGGGTGCGAGCGAGCGTTCACCAGAGGGATAAGGAATGACGCGGAAATAACGAAAAGAAGTCGCAAGCAGTCGTGGATGAAGGCTTGCGACCTGATGACAGGATGCGAGGGATGTGGCTGTTCCGAAAATAGGATGATCGCAGGTTGCTGAAGGTTGGCAAAGCCCACGTTGAACGAGTCTGCAATGGGCGTGATTCGTAATGCGTGAGGTCGTTACGCATCACGCATTGCGCATTACGGCTTGGCTGCCCGCGCTGCCTTGGCCGCAAGGCATTTTTGTCGGTGTCGGCGGACGCCTGGCCCGCGAAGGATTCTTCAGCTCAGCGGCAGTTCCTGGGCTTGCGGGGATTTTTCAGGATGCTGGGTTTGCTGAACAGGGTGCGGATGCCTTCCTGGATTTTGGCCATGTCGGGCTTGAGCACCGCCGCTCCGCCCGGCGTGGTCCAGCTATCGACTTCCTTGTAGCCGATGTTGAAGCCGTGCACGTCGTTGGTGTCGATTTGCAGGCCCAGGCGGGCCAGGGCGATGATGTCGGTCAGTCCCAGGTCTGTTTCGATGTTGTCGCGCATGGCGTCGTAGAGGGCGGGGATGCGAGGCACGATGTTGATCTCCCGGGCTCGCTTGCGCATGGCGATGAGCACCCGCTGCTGGCGGCGATTGCGGTCCACGTCGCTGGTGGTTTTGCGTTCTCGCACGTAGCGCAGTGCGAATTCGCCATCCATATGATATTTGCCCGCGGGCAGGGTTTGCCATACCAGCTCTTTGCTGCCCGGCTCCACCGGAAATCTGCCGGTGATGGGGCAATCCACTACGATGTCGATGCCGCCCAGGGCGTCGATCATATCCTTGAATGTCTCGAAGT
Source organism: Anaerolineae bacterium (assembly GCA_026992375.1). GTDB lineage: Bacteria > Chloroflexota > Anaerolineae > J102 > J102 > M2005. The sequence goes on along the minus strand of JALXAF010000145.1, from coordinate 23,275 downwards.
TGAATTTGACGTAGTGATCGATGCGAATGCCGAAATTCTGGGCCAGGGTAGCTTTCAGCAGGCCGATGTCGCCGCCATCGGGATAATGGTTGACGCCCCCAAAGAAGGTGGCGGTGTTGATACGGTTTTTGCCCACGGTGGGGATGTCGACGTAGAGATCCCGGGGGAAGGAGATGACGCCCACCTGACGATTGACGTAATCGACGGAGACGACCATGATCACGTCGGAGCGCCAGGGCTGGCCTGCATGGCGTTCATCCGAACCCACCACCAGGATGTTGAGGGTGTCGTCCAGCGAGACAGGGACGCCCTGGTGCGCTTCCGCTTCGGCGGGCGTTTCTTCCTCCTCAGTGGCAGGCTCAGAAGTGGGGATGGGAGGCGTCTCTTGTGGCGCAGCCGCGACTTCAGGCGCCGTCGAAGGGGCGGCTGCGGCGTTGGCGGCGGGTGCGCTTTCTGCCGAGACAGGAGCGCTCCCAGGCGTAGCCTGCACGACCACGACAGCCGGAGCCGGCGTGACCGGCACCTGGATGATGATGGGGGTGCGCTGTGCCGAGGCTTCCTCCGCGCCGATGATGATCTGAGCGGGCGTGGGGGCCGCGCTTGTGTTTTGGGTTGGAGCATCGGCCTGGGGCGATTCAGCCGGTGATGGATTGGCGTCAGCCGAAATCAGAGGCGTCAGCGCTGGCGTCACCTGGATGTCAACGTCCGACATGGGGAAGGCGCTGCACCCCGTAAACGCAACGACTGCAACCAGAATCAAAAGGGCCAGTGCGAAAATTTTTTTCATAATGGCATCGCGGGGGAATAGGGTGGGGGAGCGTTTGAACCATTTTTAGTAACTGCTAACGTAGTCCTGTTCATTCGACACGAGTAAGAGAAAACACGAATAAAATCTTTTTTGAATGACTTCGTGCCTTCGTTATCCGTCGCGTCCTCGTGGAAAAAGAGGAGGATTGGGGCCAACCACCTTAACAGTCACTACTTTTATGTCATAGTTTAAGCGAAATCATCATCAAATGAAAACACGAGATCAGGAAACCATTCGGGATGTAAAATAACGGCCAGGGCGTGCTGCAACAGATTGGCGAAGGAGGCCGCCCGTCCCAGATGCCCGCCAGTCAGCACGCCCACGGCGCCTTCCTGGTGGCGCACGCCTTTTCGGCCCAACCAGGCGTCGATGGCTGGCCCTAATTCTACACCCGACCGTAGCATGTCCGCCAGTTCGGATGGCAGCAGGGTGCGGCCGCCGCCGCCAACGCCTAATTTCCCATCGGCGGCGGCCACTGCTCCCCAGCCCGAAAGATAGAGCAATCCGCCCGGGCCCTCCTCGACTCCGCCTTCCAGGCCCACGCCGATGTCGGCGTTCGCTTGTCGCAGGGCTCTGCGGGCGCGGTTGATGGCGCCGCGGGCGGTTTCTTCCGCTCCCCAGGGTTGATCGCTGACGCCCGAGGGAACTGGCGCGGCGATGATCCGGGCTTTGGGCCAGATGTCGGTGAAGACCATGCGCGCGGCTTCGAGCTTGGGCTGATTGCGCGAGCCCACCGCGATGAGCGGGCGTTGCGGGATATGATGGATGTCGACGGCGGTCAGAGGCATGGGGGGATGTATCGCTCGCCTTCCAATTCCGTGGCGGGATGGCGTAATGTTCGATTTGACAAGGCCAGCGTGCGTAACAGTCGTTGGAGACGCGCCTACTGGCTTTCTTCGCGCAGCTTGTGATAGACGTAGGAAAGTGCGTTGACGGCTAGCCAGTTGCGGGTGAAATCATCATCGCCCGCGGCGAACAATGATTTTGTGATGACGGTCTGCGGCATGGCAAAGGCCAGCCAGGTCTCGCCCCGATTTTCGGCCCAGAATCCCAGATTTGGATCGTCGGAGCCCATGAGGGCCAGGGCGTAGTCCGCGCCGGTCAGGGCTTGCAGGGTTTTGGCCACTGCTCGGGCGTTGGATTCGGTGAAATCGGCGCAGCTTTCGCAGCCTTGCAGCGCACCGATATCCACAAAGTAGCCCGCCAGCGCGTCCCGATCCGCCTGGGGAAATTTCTCAAGCAGCGCGCCCCGAGTGTTGGTGGTGAAGATGGCGAGCCGGGCGTTGTGTTGTCGCAGCCAGCGGGCGATGACGCCGCCCAGGGTCTCCTCATCGACGCCGTAGATCCAGTTCTCCAGCTTTGCGCGAATCTCGGTCTCCACCGGCGTCAGCAGTTCTTGCGCGGCTTCTCCGGTTGCGGCCCGGGCCGCCAGCCGAATGTCCACCTGACCCAGATGTGCGGCCAGGCCCACGGTGGGATTGGAAAGCCGCATCAAATCGCCGATCATGGCGTCGATGGCGCTTTCGCCAATGCCCGCGGTGTGGATGATGCGGGTGACGATGATTGAAGGCTCGTCCATCTTTGCTTTCAGATAGGGAATCACCTGCTCTATCATCATGCGCTCCATCTCTCGCGGTACGCCGGGCATGGTGATGATGACGCCTCGCGGGTCTTCGACGATGAAACCCGGGGCTGTGCCGATGGGATTGGGCAGCATGATGGCGTCTCTGGGCAAATAGGCCTGCCGCAGGTTGTTTTCGGTGAGACGTCGTCCCCGCTGCTCGAAAAAGGCCCGCAGATGATCGACGATCTCCGGGCGCATTTCCAGGGGATGACCGGTGGCGTCGGCCACGGCCTCGCGGGTGATGTCATCCACTGTGGGTCCCAGGCCGCCGGTGACGATGACCGCTTCAGAGCGGGCCAGAGCCTGGTTCAAAGCGTCGGTCAGGCGCTCGCGATTGTCACCCACCGTGGTCTTGTAGAAGAGATTGACGCCGATGGCCCGCAGTTGGCGGGCGATAAAGGGCGCGTTGGTGTCGACGATTTCGCCGAGGAGAAGTTCTGTGCCAGTGGTTATGATCTCAGCATTCATCATTCGATGCGATAGTGGGCGTCTGCCGCCGCCTGATAGACGTCCAGCAGACGTGAGGTGAGTGTGGGGATGCTGTATTTTTCGGCGTTCTTGCGGGCGGCGCGTCCCATGGCCCGCAAACGCTCGGGATCGTTGATCAGCGAGAGGATGGCCGCGGCCATGTCTGCCTCCTTTTGGGGCGTGACCACGCAATCTTTGTTCGGATTGACGAAGTAGAGCAGCGCTCTGGATTCGACCATGACCAGGGGCAGGCCCGCGGCCATGGCTTCAAGCACCACAAGCCCCTGGGTCTCGCTGGTGGATGAGAAGATGAAGAGATCGGCCAAATTCAGTTCATCAACCACCTGCTCGAAGGGAACCATGCCGGTGAAGATCACCCGGTTATCAATTTGAAGCTTTTTGGCCAGCTTTTTCAGGTCTTCCAGGCTGGGGCCGCCGCCCACCAGCCGCAACTCCAGACGTTCATCTTTGGCCGCGACCACGGCGAATGTGCGCAGCAGAAAGTCGAGATTTTTCTCTTTCGCCACCCGTCCCACATAGATGAGGCGAATGCGATTGGGAACGCTGAGGAGAGGGTTGGGCCGGGGCTTGAATTTGTCGATGTCCACCGGCGTGGGCAGGATGTCCACCGGCTTCTGAATGCCGTAGCTGGGCATCAGTTCCACCACCGCGGGCGAGGGGGCGATGATGTGATCCGCCCGATTGGCGAAGTCGCGCACGGCCTTGCGCACGATCTGTTTGACCAGCTCGTTGTCCATCTTCAAGAAATAATGGGTGTATTCGTGATACATGGTGTGGAAGGTGAACACCAGGGGGATGTCCAGCTCCTCGCTGAACCGGGCGGCTTCGGCGCCGACGATGACAGGGTGATGGGCGTGGATGATATCCAGCTTCAGCCGCGGCAGCATCCAGGTGATGTGAGGCGCGGCCACCACCGGGAAGGAGAGTTTGAGCTGGGAGGGCAGGGGGATGGCGGGGTAGCGGAAGATGAAGGGCTGTTCGTCCTCATAATCCCGGGCGTCGGGCGCAAAGACGCCTACGAAATGGCAATCGTTCAGCAAGCCCTGTCGATAGAGCATGATGGAGCGAACGACGCCGTTGACAACGGGCAGATAAGAATTGGCAAACATTCCGACGCGCATGGGCGGGCCTCCGGAGAAGGTGATGCTTTGGGGATGGAGAGCGCATGATCATCTAGCAACCTGACACAAATTCGGTGGCATGTCTTTCTCTCCACCGAAATCTTTGCCCGAGAGCGTCAAACGTCAGGTCGCTATCGGTAACGGGGTTTCCGCCATGATGTTTAACGTTTTTCGTTTGATTGGGGTGATAACGGTTTCAGGATGACGGCGACGCGGCGGCTGATTTGCCTCGGGTCGCCAGATAATCCGTCTCAGGCGATGAGCTTCGCCTGAACCGCAATGTTGCGCAGGTGACGCAGAAGCCCATCTTTGACTTTGGGTTCATAACTGGACGATTTTTCCACATCCTGGATGAATGAATCGAGCAGGGCGAAGAATTGCTCGTCGAGGTTTTCCCGGTTCTCTTCCAGCAGCGCCTTGGTTTCCTGGGGATATTCCGCATCCACCAGCCTGAGGATGAGGGCGAGGGAAGGAGGCATGGATTCGCCAGCGGCTTCTTTTAGCTTCTCCAGCACCTGCTGAATGCGGGCGGCCAGCTCGGTCGCATCCTCGGTCTGGGCGATCTGCAAATCTCGCAGCAGCACATCCAGCACCCGCTCATCGATCATGGGGGCCAGTTCGCGGATGGCCTTGTCCAGATCCTCGGCTTTGATAAGTTCATCGGCCACTTTCGAGGCTGATTTGAAGGCTTCTTCATCGATCCGCCGGAAGGTTTCCAGGATGTTCAGCATGAGATCGCGTTTGGCTTCCAACGCTTCGCGTTCTTCGTCCTGAGCGGCTTCGATGCGATTGGTCAGATCCTGGAAAAAGCCGTAATCCAGCATGGGCAGCGCGGCGATGGTGATGGCTTCGGCTTCGTCCTGGTCGCCCGCGATGATGGCCTCCATCACCTGCTGGCGGGTGGGACGCTGGCCCAGGGCCTCGACGGCTTTTTGTTGTTTCAGCAGGCGTCGCCCGAATTCGGTGACGGGCATCAGCCGCGCGCGCAGGGCCTCCAGAGCCTTCACGTTGTCTTCCTGGCCCAGCGCCCGATAGCGCTCGATGGCGTCGGCGATGAGCATGAAGAATTCGCGATCCAGCAGATCTTTGTTTTCGGCCACAGCCATATTGAAGGCCATCTCTTCGTTCTGCAAATTCAGCAGCTTTTCCATCAGCGCGATCTTGCGGCTGCTGGCTTCCAGCATCTCGCTGGTGACGCCGTCGAATTCCAGGATTTTGCGGATGAGGGTCTCGAGATCGAAGAATTGCTGGGGCGTGAGCATGTATCCACGGCGCTCCTCCGCGGGCAGGGCGTTCATCAGCGCGTTGGTGAGCTCGCCGATGATCTTCTGGCGTTCGACCTCGGGGATGTTGGCCTCCATGGGGATGTAGACGGCCAGGAATTCGTGGTCGGGATCGTGATAGAGCAGCGGGCCGCCGATGTAATTCACCCGGCCGCAACTCGGACATTGGGCCGCGTTCAGCTCGCCCGAGAGCAGCGCGCGCTTGAGCTCGGGGTTCTGTTTGACATCGATAATGGAGAAGACGGGAATTTGAAAGGGAAAGCCGCAATGGGCGCAATTGACAGTGACGAGTTGGGGTCGGAACATGATGTTGGCCTGGAATGGGATGGGATGTGGAGGAAAAGCTGGTGGCTATACAGCTTCCATGCCAAATCCTGAAGGCTGGAGCCGCCAACAGACGATATGAATGATCGGCATGGTGTCAACTTAGTCGGTCATTCCGTTTTCCAAACGCCGGATGAGGGATGAGGACGCTTCGCACCCGCCGCCAGCGCCAGGGGATAAAGTCCCCCGGCTAGAAACAGCGCCCCTGTGGGGCTAGCCGGATTTATCCAGCGCTGTTTTGTAGCCCGGCGACTTCATCGCTGGGCGGACTCTGCCTTCGCTTTGAACTTTGCGGGGTCGGCGAAGACTTTGTGGGGGGCCAGGACGCCTTTTTTGATGCGCCCGACGCCGATGAATTTTTCGCCCGGCCCGAGAACGCGCAGATCCTGGCCCGGCGTCGGGGATGAATCATCGGGCAGGGGCACGCGCTGGCCCAGGGCGAAGCGATAAGCCAGCTCCGCAGGCAACACCACTGGCGGCAGCATGGAGAGCGCGCCGCGCAGGCCGTGGAGATACCGGGGCCAGTCGGGCCCGGTGGCAGCCAGCGCTTCCAGCGTCACCGCATCCTCCACCCGCCATGAGCCTGAGGCGATGCGGCGCAGGCTTTGCACATGTCCGCCCACGCCCAAGGCCCGCCCTAGATCATGTGCGATGGCGCGGATGTAGGTTCCGGGCGAGCAGGTGATACGCAGTTGCAGATGGGGATTGCGCCAGCTCAGGATGGCGATGTCGTCGATGACCACCCGTCGTTTGGGAGCCTGGACGGCCTTGCCCGCCCGGGCCAGTTTGTAAAGGGGCTGGCCGTTTCGCTTGATGGCCGAGTAGGCGGGCGGAGTCTGTTCGATCTCCCCTCGAAACGCGTCCAGCGCCCGCTCCAGCGTTTCGAGGGAGAAGTGGGGGACGGGCGTCTCAGCGATGATCTCGCCGTCGGCGTCATAGGTATCTGTCTCTTGACCAAGCCGTACCGTGGTCTCATACACCTTGCGTCCGGTTTGTAGATATTCGACGACGCGGGTGGCGGCGCCCACGCAAACCAGGAGCACGCCCGTGGCCAGGGGGTCCAGCGTGCCAGCGTGGCCCACGCGGCGGATGCCGGTGATGCGTCGCACCCGGACCACCACGTCGTGGGATGTCATGCCCTGGGGCTTGTCGATGTTGAGGACGCCGGAATCTTGAGAAGACATTGGGGATTAACGGGACTTGGAACGCACTTCTTCCTGCAGCAGGGCCACTATCTTGCGGCGCACGCCCGGCAGATCGCCGTCGGTGGTGCAGCCCGCCGCGGGGGGATGACCGCCGCCGCCCATCTCGAATGCGATTTGCGAGACGTCGTAGCCGGGCAGGGCGCGGAAGCTGCATTCGACCTTGCCCTCGGGCATTTCGGTGAACACCGCAGCGATCTTGGCTTCCTCAGCCCCCAGGATGAAGGAGACCAGCCCCTCCGCCCGGATGAGGCCGCCCAGATCTTTACGCATCTGGATGGCGTTGATGGCACTGATGACGCCATCAGAAAGCTCCACCGTATCCAGCACCCGCGCCCAGAGTTTGATTAGAGCCATAGAGCGGGTGTCCAGCGTGCGCTCGGTGATCATCGCCAGAGGCGCGCCTGCGTCCAGCAGTTGGCCGGTGATGTGCATCACAGCCGGGGTGACGTTGGAGGTGCGGAAGCCGCGGGTGTCGGTGACGATGCCGGTGAGCAGTGCGGTGGCCAGGGCCTCGTCCAGAGGCTCGTTCAGCACCCGGGCGAGGTGGAAGATCAGCTCATCGGTGGCGCAGCAAGCGGGCTCCACCCAGTTGATGTCGCCAAAATAGACGTTGGTGATGTGATGATCGATGACCAACAGGGGCAGATCCGCGAATTGGGCTTCATCATAAATGTCGCCCAAACGGGAGGGATCGCTGCTATCCAGGGCGATGACCAAATCAGCGTTGGCGTCGTCCACATTCTGCACGATGCGGTCGTAGAAAGGCAGAAAGTTGAAGGCGTTGGGCGCTTTATCCTGACAAGCCAGGATGGGGTCTTTGCCCATGCGATAAAGCAGGTAGCCCAGGGCAGTGAGGCTGCCAATGGCGTCGCCGTCGGGCGAGATATGGGTGATGAGCAGAGGGCGGCGGGCGCTTTGCAGCGCGTCCAGCAGCTCGGGCGGGGGAGAAATGTTGGGAATGGAATCAGTCACTTGTCGTCTCTTCTTTTTTCTCTTCGTTCGACTCCTCTGCCGCGGGCGGCAAGGAGTCGAGAATAGCGTCTACGCGACGGGCCTCGAGATAGGTGCGGTCGATTTTGAAGATCAGTTCGGGGATACGACGCACTTTGATGCGCTGGGCCAATTGAGATCGGATGTAGCCCTGGGCCGCATCCAGCCCTTTTAGCGTCTCCCTGGTGTCTACATCCTCGTAAAAAGGCGTGATGAAGACGCGCGCAGTGGTGAGATCAGGCGCCACATCCACCTGCGTGACGCCGATGTCGGCCACCCGCGGATCACTCAATTCATACATGACGATGCTGTTGATCTCTTCCCAGAAGAGTTCATCCAGCCGTTCTTTACGGTAACTTTTTGGCATGATTCTGTTGTTGGCTTCGTGATCGTCCAGAAATAACTTCCCTCCTTCGATGCAACACTCGCCTCGGGCTCTTTAGGCGCTTCGCACCGCGAGGTCGCCCTGCGGCGATCCCACAACAGGGTTGAAATAGGCGGTGAAGGCCGCCTTTGAGGCCGTAGGCCTGAAGAGTTCGACTTCAGTCGGCGAGCGAAAAACGGAAGCTAATTCCTGGCTCCACTGCAAAAAGGTCATTTCACCACGGAGACATGGAGAAAATAGTGGTAGTTCACAGAGAAATTCCTCTTCAAATCTCACCTTTTTCTTCCTCCGTGCGCTCTGTGCCTCCGTGGTGAAGTTTTTTCAGTACAGCCATTCCTAGACGCGTATTTAGCGCACGCGCACCTTTTCGGTGGCGATAACGATGTCACCTTCCTTGGGATCGCTGAATCCATCGAGGGCGAGACCGCATTCATAGCCCATGCGCACTTCTGTGACATCCTCCTGGAAGCGCTTGAGGCTGGTGATGGTCCCGCGGAAGCGTTCCTGATCGCCCCTCATCACAATGGCGTCGGCGTTGCGCCGGATGACGCCATCAGTGACCAGGCATCCCAGAACTTTGCCCTTGCCGCGAATGCGGAAGATGGCCCGGACTTCGGCCCGACCGATCTCGCGATCCTCATACACGGGCTCCAACATGCCCTGCAGCGCCTTGGTCACGTCCTCGATGATGTGATAGATGACGCTGTAAACTCGAATATCCACGCCATTCTGCTCAGCCAGACGTTTGGCCACCGGATCCACCTTCACGTTGAAGCCGATGATCAGCGCCCGGCTGGCCGCGGCCAACATTACATCCGATTCGGTGATATTGCCCACCGCCTTGCGCAGGATGCGAATTTGCACCTCGTCATCGCTGATCTCCTCCAGCGAATTGACGATGGGATCGAGCGAGCCCTGCACATCGACCTTGACGATGAGATTCAGATCCTTCACATCGCCGCCCTGAATCTGGGCGTACAGGTCTTCCAGCGTGACGGCCTTGGGATGCTGGGTTTCGAGCGCCCGGGCCTTTTCCTTGCGCTCGCTGGAAATCTGACGGGCCAATCTGTCGCTTTCCACCACCTGGAAGATGTCGCCCGCCTCGGGCAGGCCCTGCAGACCAGTGATGAGCGCGGGTGTAGAGGGCCCGGCTTCCGTCAACGGACGGCCGCGGTCATCGAACATCGCCCGCACGCGGCCCCATTCCTTGCCCACGATCAGGGGATCGCCCTTGTGCAGTTCGCCTTTTTGCACCAGCACAGTGGCCACATTGCCCAGCCGTCGATCCTGGTTGGCTTCGATGACGGTGCCCACGGCCTCCCCCTCGGGATTGGCTTTCAGATCCATCACATCCGCCACCAACAGCACATTTTCCAGCAGCGTATCGATGTTGATGCGCTGCTTGGCCGAGATGGGCACCACGATGGTGTCGCCGCCCCAATCTTCGGGCTGCAAGCCAAGATCGGCCAATTGCTGCTTCACCCGATCCGGATTGGCGTTGTCCTTATCGATTTTGTTCAGCGCCACCACGATGGGGACATGCGCAGCCCGGGCGTGATCGATGGCCTCCTGGGTCTGAGGCATGACGCCATCATCGGCCGCCACCACCAGGATGACGATGTCGGTGACCTGGGCGCCTCGGGCGCGCATGGCCGTGAATGCAGCGTGGCCCGGCGTATCCAGGAAGGTGATCTTGCGATCATCCAGCTTGATCTGATAGGCCGCGATGTGCTGGGTGATGCCGCCCGATTCACCCTCGGCCACCCGAGTGTGCCGAATGGCGTCCAGCAGGGTGGTCTTGCCATGATCCACGTGTCCGAGCACGGTGACCACGGGCGGGCGGGGCTTGAGCGTGGAGGGATCCTCCTCCATTTCCAGCAGCAGCTCGCGTAGGGTCTTGGGACCGCTTTCGCTCTCCTCCAGCTCCTCTTCGAGGATGGTTTCGCGCTCGATTTCCACCCCCAGCTCCTCGGCTACGATGGCCGCCGTATCGAAATCGATGATCTCGTTGATAGTGGCCATGGTTCCGTAGCTCATCAGTATCTTGATGATCTCGATGGGCGTGGTGCCCAGTGCGTTGGCCAAATCCCTCACCGAGATAACTTCGGGGATTTCGATTTTGGAGGATTTTTGGGCCTCGGGCTGAGAGGAGCGCTGCTGCTGGGGCGCAGTTGGGGCGCTGGCAGTGGCGGCGCTGCCGCCTCGATTGCTGTTTTGGCCCCGGCGACGGCTGGTCTTGCGCTTTCCGCTGCCGCTGGCTCCGCCAGTCGATGTCTTGCGGCGGCCGCCGCGGCGACGCGCCGCCTCGTATGTTTTATGCTGATTTTTGGGGTCTGTTTTTGGGGAATTTGGATAAATGGGTTTCTTCATAACAAAAATCCTCCCTGTCCTTTTGGGCGTCTCCAGGGCGCAATACGTCCGCGGAGATCTTCGGGAAACAGCCAGGAAGGCAGGGAGGATGCGGATTGCGGATGACGATTGGGCGTGACGGCTCAATTCATAACCGCGACTCCTGCGCTTCTGGCTGTGTATGTGATTGGTTTGCCGGCCAATGGCGGCGTGGGATGGCATGGCGTCGGCGTCATTGTGCGTCAACCATTGTCAGATGTCTGATCCTGCTGCGCCTTGCGACGCTCGAGTTCGGCTTGCAGCGCCGCGCGATGGGCCGGAGTAAGTTTGATCTTGAGGGCGCGATCCAAAAAGTTGCCGGTGACTGCTTTCTCCCAACAGGCGAGATCATTGCAAAGATATGCGCCGCGTCCGGCCGCCTTGCCTGTGGGATCATAGCGCACATCCCCTTCGGGGCTGCGAATGATGCGATTCAATTCCCGTTTGGGGAAGGTTCGCCGACACACAACGCAGGTGCGTTGCGGAATGTGTTTGCGCCGTCCTTTTTTTGCTGTCATGAGCGGGTCGCCTCATGGCAAAGCTTTAGAAACCGTCGAGATCGAAGTCCTCAAACTCGTCGATATCGTAAGAACTGCCGCGTTTGCGACGTTTTTTGACCTGCACCAGCCGTCCGAGCTCTTCATCGAAGACGAGCTTGCGATCCTTGCGCTTACCTTTCTTCTTTTTCTTCTTCGCAGCCGCTTCCGGTTCTTCGGATTCTTCTTCGCCGCCTTCGAAATAGCGGGCGTAAACGTCTTCATCAATGGCCTCTTCGCCGCCGCCCGTCATGCTGGCGGAGATCTTGGCGGCCAGCGCCTTGATATCATCTTCCTCTTTCGAAGGTGCGGCTTCGTCAGATGCTGGAGCCGTTTCCGCTTCGGCGGTCGGAGCCCCGGCTGTAGTCCCTTCTTCCTTGTCCGCGGGTTCGGGCTCAGGCAGATCGAAGATGGGCACATCTAGCTCCTCGCCCGGCTCCAGCAATGTTTCCTCCGAAACGGTCTCCTCTTCCAGCAACCGCTTGGCCGCGGCCAGCAGATCCGCCTCGCGAGCGCGTTCCCGCTGCTCTCGACGCAGACGCTCCCGCTCCTCGGGCGTCAGACCTTCGGACAAGGCTTCCTCTTCGCTTTTGATATCGATGCGCCAGCCGGTGAGCTTGGCCACCAGCCGCGCGTTCTGGCCTTCCTTGCCGATGGCGAGGGAAAGCTGGCGCTGGGGCACGATGACCAACGCGGTGTTATCCACCTCGGGGAAGAGGATGACGTCGGTGACTTTGGCGGGACTGAGGGCATTGGCCACAAATTTTTCGGGATTGGGGTCCCATTCCACCACGTCGATCTTTTCGCCGTGCAGCTCTTTGACGATATTCTGAATACGAACGCCGCGCATGCCCACGCAGGAGCCCACGGGATCGACGCCGCGTTGAGTGGCGGCCACAGCCACTTTCGAGCGGCTGCCCGCTTCTCGGGCGACAGCTTTGATCTCCACCGTGCCCTGCTTGATCTCAGGCACTTCTTTTTCTAGCAAGCGACGAAGCATGTTGCGGTGAGTGCGGCTGAGATGAATGGCCGGGCCGCGATTGCCCTTGGTCACTTCCACCACATAAGCCAGCACGCTGTTGTTCTGGCGATAGCGTTCGCCGGGGATTTGATCAGAGCGATACATGATCCCCTCGGCGCGGCCGCCGTCCAGCGAGATGATGACGGCGTCCTTGTTTCGATCCACGGTGCGCACCGAGCCCTGCATCAATTCGCCCTCGCGCTGACGATACTCCTCGTAGAGCGCATCCCGTTCGGCCTCGCGAATGCGTTGCAGGATGACCTGTTTGGCGGCCTGAGCCGCGATGCGCCCGAAGTCGTCGGGCGTGCGCTCGATCTGCACTTCATCGCCCGGTTCGACGGTGGGATCGATCTCGCGGGCCTCGTCCAGCAGAATCTGTGTATTCGGATCCGTGAATTCCTCGGGAGAAACCACGGTCATAATTGCGTAGATGTGAGTGTCCCCAGTCTCCGGGTTCAGATGCGCCACAACATTTTGGGCCGTGCCAAAATTTCTACGATATGCGCTAATGAGCGCCTGTTCAATGGCATCGATAACCACTTGCGGTTTGAGATTGCGCTCCGCGCAAATCTGGTTGATTGCCATCAGAAGTTGCTTGTTCATATGCTGTTGTTTTTTACATTCCTCTCAAATATATGGTTGTCGTATGAAGTTGTAATATACAATTGCATCAAGATCAGAATATCCCCGGACAAACAAAAAAGTGGGGGTCGCCCACTTTTCTTCGGGGAATCTTGCCTTGATGCAACTATTATACTCAAAATTCTGGAATGGGTCAAGCTGTCGACGCCGAAGATGCGTGCAACAATCAACTCTCACAGTTTTTTCTTCACCCCAGCAGAAGCATGGCCACCCCGCAATGGCCGCCAGCTTGCTCGCAATCGAGCGCAGGCCGATACGTTCGCCAAAGACGATGAGGGATGGACTCTCGCATATCCACGAACAATTTGCAAATGGAGTGTTCATTCGGGCTCGAATGGTGTAAAATAATGCGTTATGAACAAAATCGCGATTATCGGCGCCGGCATCGCCGGACTTTCTGCTGCATACGATCTGACCCGAGCCGGTCATCAGGTCACCATTTACGAGGCTCTGTCCCAGGTGGGCGGTATTGCGTCCGGCTTCAAGGCCCCGCACTGGGATTGGAGTCTGGAGAAGTTCTATCATCACTGGTTCCAGTCCGATAAGTACATGCTGGGGCTCATCGATGAGCTGGGCTGGCGCGAGGACGTGCTCTTTCCCCGCCCCTACACCGTCGTGTACACCGATGGCGAATTCCAGCCTCTGGATTCCATCGCCGAGGCCGCCAAATTCACCCTCAAGCATTTTCCCATCTGGGATGTGGCCCGCTTTGGCTTCGTGGGCCTCTACCTGCGCCTGACGCCCCGCTGGCAGCCGTTGGAGAAGACCACTGCCGACGCCTGGATGCGCAAATGGGTGGGCGAGCGCGTTTATAACGCACTTTGGCGCCCACTTCTAGTGGGTAAATTCGGCGAAGAGAATCTGGATGTGGTGAACATGGCCTGGCTCTGGGCCCGGCTCAAAACCCGCACCACCCGCCTGGGAACTTTCACCGGCGGATTCCAGGCGTTCCTGGACCGCTTCGCGGGCGTCATCCGCCAGCAGGGAGCGGACATTCGCCTGGAAACGCCCGTGCACGCCATTCGCAGCAGCCGCGAGGACGAAGGCGGGCGCTGGGCCGTAGTCACCCCGGCCGGAACCGAGACCTACGACGCGGTCATCGCCACCAGTTCGCCGCAGATGATGGCTGATATGACGCCCGAGCTGCCCCAAAGCTACACCGCCAAACTGCGGGCGCTCAAATCCATGGGCGCAGTGGTGATGATCGCCAGCCTCAAACACAAAATCGGCGATTACTACTGGTACAATCTGCCCAAAGAAGCGGGCTTCCCCTACCTGGCCATGGTGGAGCACACCAACTTCATCCCGGCAGAACATTACGGCGGCGACAACCTGATCTACATGGGCGACTATCTGCCCCCCGATCACCCCTACTTCGACATGAGCAAAGATGAACTGGCCGACATCTTCCTGCCCGCGCTCAGCCGTTTCAACCCCGATTTCAAAGCCGACTGGGTGAAAGACATGTGGCTCTTCCGCACCCGCTACGCCCAGCCCATCCCCCCTGTCAACCATTCCCAAAACATCCCGCCTCTGCGCACCCCCCTGCCCGGCGTTTATTTCGCCAGCATGAGTCAGGTCTACCCCTGGGATCGAGGCACCAACTTCGCGGTCGAGATCGGTCGCCGCGTCGCCCGGGAACTGATGACGGACATGGAAAAGTAACGTTCCGCCGCAAAACGCAATCAAAAAGAAAGCGCCCCCTAACCCGGACAAGCCGAAACCAAAAAAGCTGATCTCACGCAAAGCCGCCAAGGCGCTAAGTTTTTCTTTGCCTCTTTTTCCTTTGCGGCTCAGCGTCTTTGCGTGAGACATTTTCTTGTCCAGTGGGCTAGGATTCCATTGATAACGCACTTACGACTTCCATCCTATCGATATAAAAGGACCTCTATTTTATGAGCATTCAACCCACAGAAGAATTGATTCTGGCCGCTCTCGGCTCTGTGATGGAGCCCGAATTGCATCAGGACCTGGTGACCCTGAACATGGTCAGGGACATCGTCATCAATGGCGGACAGGTTGGCGTCACCATCATGCTGACCACGCCAGCCTGCCCTCTTAAAGGCAAGATCGAAAACGATGTGCGCAACGCCGTCATGCAGGTGCCGGGCGTGGAGAAGGTGAACGTAAAGCTGGATGCAGACGTCACCGCCGACGAACGCATCTTCGGACGGCTACAACTGCCCATCAAGAACATCATCGCCGTCGCCAGCGGCAAAGGCGGCGTAGGCAAAACCACCGTGGCTGTGAACCTGGCCATCGCCCTCAGTCAGATGGGAGCGAAGGTCGGCATCCTGGACGCGGACATCTACGGCCCCAACGTGCCCCAGATGCTGGGCGTCAGCAGCATGCCCAACCCCTCCAACCAAAAGCTGAATCCGGCCAACGCCTACGGCGTGCAGATCATGTCCATGGGCTTCATGCTCAAGCCCGGCCAGGCCGCCCTGTGGCGCGGCCCCATGCTGCACTCCGCCATCCGCCAGATGTTCACCGACGTGAACTGGCAGCCGGTGGACTACATGATCGTGGACATGCCTCCCGGCACAGGCGACGCCCAGCTCTCCCTGGCCCAATCGGTGCCCCTCACCGGCGGCGTCGTGGTCTCCACCCCTCAGGATGTGGCCCTCTCCGACGCCCGCCGCGGCCTGGCTGCCTTCGAGCAGCTCAATGTGCCCGTCCTGGGCGTCATCGAAAACATGGCATACTTCATCGCCCCGGACACGGGTCAGCGCTACGAAATTTTCGGCTATGGCGGCGCGGAGCGGGCCGCTGAGGAGCTGAAGGTCCCCTTCCTCGGGCGACTTCCTTTGGATCAGCGCGTGCGTGAGGGCGGCGACGTGGGCGCTCCCATCGTAGCCATCGAACCCGATTCTGAGATCGCGGAAGCCTTTCGCGAGATCGCCCGCCAGCTTGCCGCCCAGGTGAGCATGCAGAAGATCAAGACCTCGCCCGAGCTGAAGATCATCTGATTTTCTGTAAATAGACGTAACTGCTAAGGTGTTTGACGCCAATCATCCTCTTTTGCCACGAAGACACGACGGGAACGAAGACACGAAGTCATTCAAAAAGATTTTATCCGTGTTTCCTCCTATCCGTGTCGAGTGAACAGGGCTACGTTGGCGGTCACAACAGACACCATGAGCGCCTCATCCTGATATATGTTCATGCCACAAAGCCGAAAAGGAGGCATAAACAAGATGGCCAAGCAGGTCTATAAACGGTATAGTGAGCCTTCCGAATCCAGGTGGTTCGGGAGTATGAGCAAGAGGGTGCGTCATTGAACCAGCTTCGTAAGCGATATGGCGTGTCGACCATCACGCTCAAGCAATGGATCCAAAAATACAGTACACAAGGATTGAGGTGCAGCCTTATGACAATTCAAACGCCAGCAGAACGCAACCGCGTAAAAGAGCTGGAGGCGGAGAACGCTCGGCTGAAGATGTTGGTGGCGGATTTGACGTTGGAAAAAGCCATTCTCGAAAGCACCGTAGCGGTCATCGATGAAGCGTACGGCTCAAGTATCCGATATCCCACAGCCAATTGGCCAAGCTCCAAAACGTCTATTTTGAACCGTGCCAGATTCCCCCACCCCATCCTTCCCCAATGCCGCTATTTGGGCAGCACCAGCAGCGGATCGATGAGATAGCCGTAATCCCGCACCTCGAAGTGCAGATGCGGGCCCGTGGAATTACCGGTCGAGCCCACCCGCCCGATGATCTCCCCCTTCTGCACGATGTCGCCCGGCTGCACATAATACTCGCTGAGATGGGCGTAAAGGGTCACATAATCGATGCCGTGATCGATGATGATGCGATAGCCATAGCCGACGTCGCTCCAGCCCGCCTTCACCACCCGGCCCGTATCCGCCGCATACACAGGCGTTCCCGGCGGCGCGGCCATATCCACGGCCATGTGTTTGCCATGCCTGAACCGCTGGCTGATCCAGAAACTGCCGCGCGGCAGCGGCCAGACGAAATGCCCGTCGCCATACCGCCACCCCTCTCGCTGCGGCCTGGGCAGGTTTTCGACGACCGGGTCCTGATAGCGACTGCGGGCGTTGGGGACGAGAAGGGTCTGTCCGGGATGAAGCGAAGCGTCCTCGCTCAGATGATTTTCGGGGACAGCCAGCAGGCTTTCGGGCGAGACTCCATACCACGCAGCAATGTTCTCCAGGGTCTGGCCCGATTTGACCACATGGCACAGATCTCTCAGCGCGGGAACAACGATGCGCTGGCCCGGGATTAGCCGCGTCACGGGCATTCCATTCTCGGTGCGAACGCAGCGCATGGTCCGCTCATCCCGCCCAAACTCCACCGCCAGATTGCTGAGGGTGTCGCCCGATTTCACCACATACGTAAAACTATCCACCAGCGGATTAAGCTCGTCCTGGTTCACGCCCTCCACCGCAGTCTGGGCGGGGGTGATGGCCAAAAACGGCAGAAACACCGTGAGACCGTCGCTATCGCCGGGCGCGGAAACATCCGCCGAGGGCGCAGGCGCGACGGTCGGCGCGGGCGCGCCCTTCGGCAGCGGAACGGGCGTGGGCGTGGCCGCGGGCAAAAAGATGTTGGGCGGCTTTGGCGGCCCGCCTGCGCTAACCACTTGCGGAGCCAGCAAAAGCGTTGCAACGATAGCCAGCGCCATCAGGCCCCAAGTGCGACGAAACATGATGAAATCCTGCTGATGATTAGACAATTGCCTCAGATGCTTCTATCATACCAGAAGAAACGCCGATTTTCAATAGTCCATTGTAACTATGCAGGTATTGTGAGCAAACGTCCGTCATCCGTAAAACGTCAAACGTCATGTGGGTGTTGGCAGCATCGCACTCAGCCATGACATTGTTACAGCAGGATGACGTTTGACGCTTGACATTTCACGATCTTTGCGTGTCGCCTGTCGACGCTCCAGCCTTCAAGAACTGCATCGTCACACCCCGTTTTGTTTAGGGTGTGTCCAAAATGAGTTAGAAAGTTAAAATAATCCATTCATTGGTGGGGCGCTTCGCGCCCGCCGCCAGCGCCGGGGGATAAAGTCCCCCGGCTAGAAACAGCGCCCTTGCGGGGCTAGCCGGATTTATCCGGCGCTGTTTTGTAGCCCGGCGACTTCATCGCCGGGCGGACGTGGCAAACGCTTCCAACCGAAATTGGACACACCCTTTTGTTTATCTCCCCTCATGGGCCTGGCCGATTTACACATCCACTCCACCTTCAGCGATGGCGTCGCCACCATCGAAGCCATCCTCTACCACGCCTCGGCGCACACCGATCTGGATGTCATCGCCATCACGGATCATAACACGCTGGCGGGCGCGCTGTTGGCTTTGCGCCTGGCCGATGATTTCCGCATCGAGGTGATTCCCGGCATGGAGATCAGCACGAAGGAGGGGGACATGCTGGCGCTGTTCATCACCGAGCCCGTGGCCGCGGGCATGACTTTTGTGGACACCGCCCGACGGGTGCGAGAGCTGAACGGCCTGCCCATCGCGCCCCACCCCTTCGACATCCTGGCCAATGGCGTGGGCGCGCGGCGGCTGCGGCGCATCCAGCAGGAGCATCCCGGCCTCATCGCGGGCGTCGAGGTCATCAATGGATCGCTGCTGACGCGCATTGGCAACCTCCGGGCGGAGAAACTGCGCTGGGAACTGGCTTTGCCGGGCGTGGGCGGCTCCGACGCCCACATGCTTGAGGATATCGGCGTGGCCCGAACCCTCTTTGCGGGACGTACCGCAGCGGAGCTGCGAACAGCGCTGGAAAGGGGCGATGTTTCGCCCGCGGCCCGCAAACGGGACGCGAACTACTACCGGCGCTCGGCCTTGCGCTTCGCCCTGCGCATGGGGCTGGGATTGGCCCACACCCTGGAGGAGCGCTCGGGCGAAGAGCGCATTCGGATGCGCCGCGTTCCCTGAGGATTCACGACCACTCGTCGGGCGATTTCCCCCGCAATTGCTTCTTTTGGGAATGGCGGCGTTTTTCTTGCAGGCGTTTTTCCTTTGCCGCCTTGCTGGGTTGGGTGTGAATACGTTTTTTGCGCGGTTTGATCGCCTCTTGCAGCAGTTCGACGAAGCGCTCGGTGACGGCCCGCTTGTTTTGCATCTGCGACCGTCGCTCGCCGGCCGTCAGATGCAAAACGCCCGATTTGTCGATGCGGCTGGCCAGGGCCTGTTCGATGCGACTTCGCTGCGTCTTCGAAAGGCTGGGCGACTGGCGCACATCCCACAGCAACTCCACCTGGCTTTCGGTGCGATTGACATGCTGCCCGCCCGGGCCGCTGCTACGAGAAAACCGGTAATGCAATTCACGAAGGGGTATCTGCAGATTATCGCTGATGTGCAGCGTTTCCTGCTCGGTCGTCATGGCGCATTCCACTGATTTTAGGTATCATATCGGGCATTCCATCTGGCGCTCGGGGCTGGCGATTGCCGTGATCGCCTCCCGGACGCGCCTCCCATTTTAACACACCCGCCATCTCTTCATTCGGAGCAGCGCCCATGCAGACCGCCCATCGTTTTGATCACATTCGCGAATCTGTCATCCGCGAAATGACGCGGCTGGCCATTCAACATGACGCGATCAATCTCAGCCAGGGCTTCCCCGATTTTTCGCCGCCCGAGCCTGTGATGCAGGCCGCCATCGACGCCATTCGCGGGGGATTGAATCAGTACACCATCACCTGGGGCTATCCGCCCTTGCGCCAAAAGCTGGCCGAGCTTTACACCGGGCGTCTGGGCTGGCAAGTTGAGCCGGATGAGCACATCGTGGTCACCTGCGGCGTCACCGAGGCGCTGGCCGCGGCCATGCTGGCTGTGCTGAATCCCGGAGATGAAATCATCATCCTGGACCCGGCCCACGAGACTTTCCGCCCCGGCGCAAAGCTGGCCGACGCCCGGACCGTCTCGGTGGTGCTGCAATCCCCCGATTTCCGCATCCAGCGCAAGGCCCTGGAAGCCGCAATCTCGCCTCACAGCAAAGCCCTCATCCTCAACACGCCTCACAATCCCTCGGGCCGGGTGTTCGATGACGAGGAGATCGCCGCGGTCATCGACGTGGTGACGCAGCATGATCTCATCCTCATCACCGATGAAATCTACGACCGCATCCTTTACGATGGCCGGGAGCACGTGAGTCCGGGCGGGCTGGCGCCGCTACGAGAGCGCACCATCACCATCGGCGGCATGGGCAAAACCTACGCGGTCACCGGCTGGCGGCTGGGATACGCCATCGCGCCCACGCCCCTGGCCCGAGCCGTCAAACCCGCCCACGATTTTCTCACCATCTGTGCGGCTACGCCCCTGCAAGCCGCGGCCCTGGCCGCGCTCAACCTGCCCGACAGCTTCTACGAGCAGATGAGTGAGGATTATCACCAGCGCCGGGCGTTGATGTCCGAGATTTTGAGCGATCTGGGCTTCGTCTTCACCCAGCCCCAGGGCGCTTACTACATCCTGGCCGATTACCGCGGCCTGCCCATCCCCCAGGCGCAATGGGATGCAGACCGTTTCGCCCGCTGGATGACGACGGAAGTGGGCGTGGCCGTGGTTCCCGGCCCCAACTTCTACGCCAACCCCGCGGATGGCGAAGGACTCATCCGCTTCGCTTATCCCAAAAAACTGGAGACTCTGCGGGAAGCGGCGCGGCGCATGGCGCGTCTGAAAGGCTGATGACGGATGCGGCCCCGGCGCTGTCCGCCCGAATCGCCGCGGTGCATCGGCGGCTGTTGCAGATTTATGGCGAGCCCGCCCGTCGCGGTTGCTCCGATCCGGTAGGCGCGCTGATCCAGACTATCCTCAGCCAGAACACCAGCGACGTGAACACGGCCCGGGCTTACGCGTCGCTGCGGGCCGCGTTTCCCCATTGACGGACGGTGATGGACGCTCCCACCGAGGCCGTAGCCGACGCCATCCGTTCTGGAGGGCTGGCCAATCAGAAAGCGCCTCGCATCCAGGCGGTTCTGCGCCGCATTTACGAGGAGCGAGGCGAGTTCGATCTGGGCTGGCTGGCGGCGCTGCCAGTGGACGAGGCCCGGCGCTGGCTGGTCTCGCTGCCGGGCGTGGGGAACAAGACCGCGTCCATCGTGCTACTCTTTTGCTTCGGGCGGCCCGCCTTCCCGGTGGACACCCACGTGCATCGCGTCACCCGTCGTCTGGGCCTGGCTCCGGCCGCGGCCTCGCCCGATGCGGTCATGCGCATCATCGAGGCCCACGCGCCGCCCGAGTGGTTCTATCCGCTCCATCTGAATCTCATTCGGCACGGGCGGCAAAGGTGCAAGGCCCGCAATCCCCGCTGCAACGATTGCCCTCTGGCCGATCTTTGCGATTTCGTCAGACTATGAGGCGGATTTCCCGCCTTCCTTTTTCTCTCGACTTTTCAACCATCATGCCAAACGCATCCACCCTCACCATTCGCAACGTCACCTTTCATTGGGGAAGCCGCACCTACATCATGGGCATCCTCAACGCCACGCCCGACAGCTTCTCGGGCGATGGCCTGGCCCGAGAAACGGACATGGCGCGCGCGGCCCTGGTTCGAGCGCAGCAGATGCTGGCCGAGGGCGCAGACATCCTGGACGTGGGCGGTGAAAGCACCCGCCCCGGCTCGGCTCCGGTCCCGGCCGATGAGGAAATCCGCCGCGTGGTTCCCGTCATCCGGGCGCTGCGGGCCGAAACCGACGCCATCATCTCCATCGACACCAGCAAGGCCGCGGTGGCCGCGGCTGCGCTGGACGCGGGCGCGGACATGATCAACGACGTGTGGGGGCTGCGGGCCGATCCCGATCTGGCTCCCCTGGCGGCCCGGGCGGGCGTCCCCGTCATCCTCATGCACAATCGCTCCACGCCCAAGAAAACGGCCATCGATCCCAGGCTGGGCGGGCGTTTTGTGGGCGTGGTCTATGATGACCTCATGGCCGACATCCGCCGCGAGCTGGGCATCTGCCTGGAGGTGGCGCAGCGGGCGGGCATCCCCGATGAGCGGATCATCCTGGACCCGGGCGTGGGATTTGGCAAAACCGTCGAGCAGAATCTCGAGATCGTCAATCGTTTGGATGAGATCAAAAGGATGGGGTATCCTGTTTTGTTGGGAACCAGCCGTAAATCCTTCATCGGCTACACGCTGGATTTGCCCCCGGACCAACGGGCCGAGGGCACGGCTGCGACCACGGCCATCGGCATCGACCGGGGCGCGGATATCGTGCGCGTTCACGACGTGTTGCTCAACGCCCGGGTCGCCCGCATGACCGACGCCATCGTCCGTAGATAAATGCTTCATCGCCGCATCCCCTTTCTCATTTTCATCCTCCTGCTGGCGGGCCTGCCTGTCGGCGGATGTGCGCCCGCGTCTCGCGCCCCCGCGCCCGTCGACACCCTGGTCATCTCGCGTGTCACTCAAGCGCCGTCCCCGACAGCCACCGCCACGCCCGCGCCAACAGACACGCCCACCGCCACCCCCACCGTCACGCCGTCACCATCGCCGACTTCATCGCCGACGCCAACCGTCACTCCCTCGCCCACCGTCACGCCTACGCCCACGCCCACGCCGGGCCCCACGCCCGACGGGCAATTTCGCAGCGCCCGGGTTCCCATCCTCATGTATCATTACATCTCCATCCCCCCGGCCGATGCGGACGTCTATCGTCGCGGGCTCTCGCTGCCGCCCGACGTCTTCCGGCGGCATCTCGACTTCCTCCAGGAGCAGGGCTACCAGACCATCCCCTTGCAGGATTTGATCAGTTACCTGCAACGGGGCGTCCCCCAACTGCCCGAGAAGCCCATCATTCTCACCTTTGATGACGGCTATCTCGACAACTACGAGAACGCCTTTCCAGCGCTGCGCGATCATGGCATGATGGGAACCTTTTTCATCATCACTGATTTCGCAGACCTGGCCGCGACCGATCCCGCCTACGCCCGCTACGCCACCTGGGATGAATTGAAGGAATTGGACGCCGCGGGCATGGAGATCGGCTCTCACAGCCGCAACCATCCCGATCTCAAAGGAAAGGATGTGGATTATCTGGTGTGGCAGGCGCTGGGCAGCAGTGAGACCATCGAGGCCAATCTGCACAAGAAGCCACGCGTGCTCGCCTATCCTGCCGGCTCATACGATCAATTGGTGATCGACGTCTTCCACTCCGCCGGATTCTGGGGAGCGGTGACCACCAACCCCCCGGGCGTGGTGCATGACAACCAGCATCTCTTCGAACTCAAACGCCTGCGCATCTCCGGCGATACGGGCGTGGCCCAACTGGCGGCCATCCTCGATTATTGGGAAGCGCAGCAGTAGCCGCGCGGCGTCAAGCGCGACAACAGGCCCCCCTCCCGGCCTTCCCCCGCTTCGGCTGACGCCTTGCAGGAGGAGGAGTCCATCGTTTTGTCAATTTGTGAAGCAGATGGACGTCTCCCTCCCCTGAACACGAGCGCAGCGAGTATCGGGGGAGGGGCGGGGTGGGGGGCAAAGGGAAGCTG
>JALXAF010000144.1 GCA_026992375.1 Anaerolineae bacterium | reverse complement strand
CGTCGATGAGGGAGGGCGGAATCTCCAGAAAGTTGGCGATCTCCTCGATTTCCCCGGGGGGAGGCGGCCAGTTTTCGGGAGCGATGCCGCCCACGATCAACATGCCCTTGATCTCCACCCCCACGCGGATGAGGCCCCGGGCGCAAAGCAAGCCCAGATGACTGCGCTCGAAGCTGGGCTGCAAACGGGGATCGCCCGCCATGGCCACCCAATGCTCCAGGCAGCGCTGATGCGCCTTGGGCGAGGCCTCGGCCGCGGTGAACAGCCCGCAAGCATTGCTGGGCTGGGTGATGGGATTGCCGGTCATGTCGGTGACGATCATCATCACGCCCAACAAGTCCGCATACGTATCCTGGATGAGCTGCACGCATTCCAGAGGAAAGACGCGACGGGCCTCGTTGCTTTCGTTCATCGTATGTGCGTGGTCGATCGGGCCAGATTCGCGTGCCTGAGCCGCGGCGCTCTGCTTCCACAACCACACCTCGATCTGCTCTCGGGGAAAGCGCCACTGGTTGCCCACCTTGATGGCGGGGATGCGCCCGCTGTCCGCCATGCGATAGATCGTGGTGCGATCGACCTTGAGTATCTCCTGCAACTGCTTGGTGGTCAATAATTCTTCTGCCATGCGGTCTTCTCACATGAATGCCTAGACGAGGTGTGTGCGGATATTGCACACAGTCTAGCACACAATGCACTGGAATGATATGATCCAGATCACATCTAAGTAATTTTTGATGCAAAAGATGTGCAATCACTGCAACGCCCACCCCTTTGCACAAACACCACACATCGCACGCTGTTCATTCCCGGCAACCGACACCCCCGATTTTTGGCGATGACGTGATAAAATGAAAAAATGAGAGTGACTATACAGCTCACATATCAAGCCTTGAAGGTTAGGGCCGCCAACAGGCGATATGCCAAGACCGTAAAACGTCACAAGCGTCAAACGCCACACTGCTGTAACGATGTCACGGATCGTTGCAGGACACATCTTTGGCGATAACGATCTGACGTTTGACAGCCTGCCCTGAGCGAAGCCGAAGGGTTTTACGCATGACGTGGGTAGGCATAAATGGCCCACGTTGCTTCGTCAGGCGTTTTTTCGTTGTGCCTGTATAGTTAATGAGAATCGATTGAGCCGCTCCCCACCCAAACGCCAAAGGCGGAATGAAATGCCCGTCAAAGACCCCATCGAGGAAGAATATCTGGACGTCAGGTGCGCGCGATGTGCGAATGGAGACTGGGACGCACGGTGCTTGCAACCGAGGATGGCGAGCCGCTCCCGCTCCCGGTCGAGCCCCTCACGCTGGAAGAAATGGTCGCCATCCTCAAGCGCATCCGCAAATCGATCCGCTTCTGGCGCAAAAAAGAGGACGCCGCGGCTATCTGGACTACATCAGCCAGTTCATAAAGTAAACGGGCTTTTTGGGGTTCCAGGACGGTTACCTGCATTTCGCTGGTGCAAAGACTTCGGAGGTCTGGCGAGACCTCCGAAGTCTACAGGGAAAGTCGAGGTTGAGAGATGTTTTTCTCCTTTTTCGATTACGTCAATGTGATATTGTCTGGCTCGTTGACTAAAGAGAATCCGTTGCGTTCATTTCGATCTCCTCACGGCCATAGCGTTTCATTCGTCCATTCAGATAGATAATCTCAAGAACATATGTGACGCGTTCACCAGAAACGCCTCGGTCTTGGAAGCTGTACAGGTCACCCGTGTCGGCCCCGGCGTGGCGGGCGAAAATGAGGGATTCATTGATCTGCACAAAGGGCCCGCCATCCGAGCTGCGCAGGACGTTGAACCCGAGGATGTCCTTCTCGCTGGCCGTCTGCCAGTGCAGCCGCACCGCATGGCCCGCAACCCGAGTCCAGAATCCGCTCATAGCCTCGCCCACCGGGTTCAGGATGTTGGCCGGCGCATTGTCCGACTGGTCAGGCAAGGACGCAGCAGAAGTCGGGCCATTGGAGCCGTCAGGATCGGCTTTTATATCGTGCGCCGTGGCCGTGTTGATGGTCTGATGATTAGGGAGTCCCTCCGTGGTCTCTTTGGCCGTGAAGTGGACCACGACGGTGAAGCTTTCACCGGGCGCCAGGCCCTGACCAAAACTCACGGTCAGATCACTCCAGTCGACCACGCCATCGTCATCATTGTCATCAGAA
>JALXAF010000143.1 GCA_026992375.1 Anaerolineae bacterium | reverse complement strand
CCTGCATCGCAAAGACCTGGCCCGGGCGGAAGACCCCGCTCAGATGGAGGCGGCTTTCGTGAGCGACTATCGCGAGACCTTTTTCAATCCCTACATCGCCGCCGAACTGGGCTTTATCGACGACATCATCGATCCGCGGGAAACGCGACCGCGTCTTATCCGGGCGCTGGCCTATCTCCGCACCAAAGTGCAGCAAAATCCGCCCAAGAAACACGGTCTCATGCCGGTTTGAGCTATCTTGAAAACCGATCTCACGCAAAGCCACCAAGGCGCAGAGGGAAGAGGCAGCAAAGAATTCTTGGCGACTTTTGCGGCTTTGCGTGAGATTTCCGTTCACCCATTGCCCAAATCATGTCCGATCTTCAATTTGGTTTGATGCTCATGCTCTTCGGCATGGGCCTGGTGTTTCTCATCCTGGCTCTGCTGTGGGGCGTCATCGCCATCTTCCAACAAATCGACCGCCGCATCCTGGCGAAAGAGGAAGAGAAAGCGCAGATGGCTGCCGCCGCGGCCGCGGAGCCCGGCGCAGACATCCCCCCCGATCTGATGGCGGCCATTTTGGTGGCGCTGGATCGGTATCGGCAGGAGGCGAAAAGCCGCGGCCCGGGTCGGCGTCATCCGCCCAGAGAAATCGAGCCGGGCCAGGCCCGCTGGGTGGCCGTGGGCCGGGCGTACCAACTCCGTTCCAACATCGTTCCCCGCAGGAGAAGCCAGCGATGAAGCGTTACACCGTCGCCATGGGAGATAAAACCTACGTCATTGGCCTGCAACAACAAGATAGCGAGAATCATTTTCGGGTGCTCGTGGGCGGCAAGGTTTACGATCTCAAAATCGTCGAGGAGGAGGAAACCGATATGGAGATTCCGGCGATGGAGATTGTGGAGGCCCGGAAGGAGAAACCTGCCATCGTTCACAAGCCGCCGGAATTGCTGCCCCGGGCCCGCAAATCGGAGCCGCCCGAGATGCCCGCATCCCCCGCACCCGAGGAGGAGCTCCCCACCGAACTCCATGCGCCCATGCCCGGCGTCATCATCGAGATCAACGCGTCGCCCGGAGCTTACGTCTCGCGCGGGGATCAGCTCTTCGTGCTGGAAGCCATGAAGATGAAGAATCCCATCCGCTCGCCCAGAGATGGCGTGATCAAAGCCATTCATGTCAACGAAGGCCAAAACGTGAATTTCGACGATCTCCTGCTCAGCTATCGGGAAGGATAAGGCTATGAACCTGCTTTCGACGCTTTTCGCAGGCCTGGCTGCTTTCACCTGGGGCAATGCGCTGATGATTGTTGTGGGCGGCGTGCTCATCTATCTCGCCATCGTCAAGGAGTATGAGCCGGTGCTGCTGCTGCCCATCGGCGCGGGCGCGATCCTGGCCAATCTGCCTCTTTCGCCGGTCATCGGTGAGGACGGCATTCTCAGCATTCTCTACAAGGCGGGCGTGGCCAACGAGCTCTTTCCGCTGCTGATCTTCGTGGGCATCGGGGCCATGACCGATTTCGGGCCGCTGCTGGAACGTCCGCACATGCTGCTGCTGGGCGCGGCCGGTCAGTTTGGCATCTTCGGCACGCTGTTTCTGGCGCTGCTGCTGGGATTCGATATCAACGAGGCTGCTTCCATCGGCATCATCGGCGCCATCGACGGCCCTACCTCCATCTACGTGAGCAATCTGCTGGCCCCGCATCTGTTGGGGCCCATTGCGGTGGTGGCCTACAGCTACATGTCGCTGGTGCCCATCATTCAGCCGCCCATCATGCGGGCGTTGATCACGAAAAAAGAGCGCCGCATCCACATGCCTTACAGTGAGAATCCGGTAAGCCGCCGCACTCGCATTCTGTTTCCCATTTTGGTGACCATTGCGGTGGGGCTGCTGGTGCCCATGGCCATTCCTCTCATCGGCATGTTGATGCTGGGGAATCTGATGAAGGAGTCGGGCGTGGTGCAGCGTCTGGTGGGGGCTTCGGAGAATGAGATCGCCAATGTGGTGACGCTTTTCCTGGGCCTGGCCATCGGAGCCACCATGCAGGCCCAGGTTTTCCTCAAATTCGACACCCTGCTCATCCTGATTTTGGGCATCTTTGCCTTTGGTCTGGACACGGCCGCGGGCTTGCTCTTCGCTAAATTCCTGCGCTGGGTGACGCGCGGGCCGCTGAATCCTCTCATCGGCGCCGCGGGCATCAGCGCCTTTCCTATGGCGGCTCGGGTGGTGCAGAAGGTGGCCCAGGAGGAGGATTTCGAGAACTTCCTGCTGATGCACGCCATGGGGGCTAACACCGCGGGCCAAATCGCCAGCGTGATCGCAGGCGGGGTGGTGCTGGCGCTGTTCGCCGCCAAATAACCCGGACGGGGCAACTGCTAATGTTTAATGTTGCCTTGTTCACTCGACATGGATATGTGGCTGCCTCGCCATCGGTGTTAATCCAATCCCTCATATCCCCCCCGGGAGGACTGTTGTGCGCTGGTTGTCTTTTGTTATCTTGATAGCGATTTTCATCCTAACCATCACTGTGGTTGATTCCTCTGCTGGCCCGCGGGCGACTATCTACGAAGTCGGCCCGGGCAAGCCCTACGCCAACATCGGCGACGTGCCCTGGGAGAGCCTGGGACCGGGCGACACCGTGCTCATCTACTGGCGAGAACAGCCCTACAAGGAGAAATGGGTGATTGCGGTGCAGGCCACCGAGGCGGAGCCGCTGGTGGTGCGAGGCGTGCCCAACGATCAGGGCGATTTGCCCGTCATCGATGGACGGGACGCCACCACTCGCACCCAGCTCGATTATTGGAACGAGCCGCGCGGGGTCATCAAAATCGGCGCAGCCAGCGTCCCCGACGTGCAGACGGCCATGTGGATCGTGGTGGAGAATCTCGACATCCGCAGCGGGCGTCCGCCCTATCAATTCACCGACGATAGAGGCTCGACGCAGAGCTATGCAAGCAACGCCGCCTCGTTCTATGTGGAGGATGGTCAGCACATTATCCTCAAGAATTGCATCATTCACGATTCGGGCAACGGGATTTTCGTCTCCTCGGCTTCGCGCGATATCACCATCGACGGCAATTGGATTTATGACAACGGCGTCAGCGGCAGCTATTATCAGCACAACGCCTACACCGAGGCCATGGGCATGGTGTATCAGTTCAATCACTTCGGGCCGCTGTGCGATGGCTGCGGGGGCAACAATCTCAAAGATCGGTCCGCAGGCCTGGTAGTGCGCTACAACTGGATCGAGGGCGGCAATCGGCAGCTCGATCTGGTGGACGCGGAGGACAACCCGGACATCGTCAATGATCCCAGCTATCGCCAGACTTTCGTCTATGGCAACATTCTCATCGAGCCCGATGGCGCGGGCAACAGCCAGATTTTGCATTATGGCGGCGATAGCGGAACCACCAGCGATTATCGCAAGGGCACGCTCTATTTCTACAACAATACCGTCATCTCCACCCGTTCGGGCAACACCACGCTGATGCGTCTTTCCACCAATGACGAGACCGCGGACGCCCGCAACAACATCCTCTACGTCACCGCGTCGGGCGACAAGCTGGCCATGCTGGATGAAACAGGCGCACTCCATTTGCGCAACAACTGGACGAAGCCGGGCTGGGTGGACAGCCATTCGGGCCTGACGGGGACCATCTACGACGATGGCGGCAATATCACCGGCTCCTCCCCCGGTTTTGTGGACGAAGCGAATCAGGATTATCATCTCACGGCGAATTCCCAGTGCGTGGACGCGGGCGGCCCTCTCAACGCCGCTGCTCTCCCGGATTACGACCTGGACAGCCAATACGTCAAACACCAGGCCCAGGAGCCCCGGCCCCAGGATGATGTTCTCGACATCGGCGCGTTCGAATATGGAACGCCGCTCTATCTCCCCATCATCGAGATCGCGAAGCTGGGCGCAACGGGCGTGCGGCTGAGCTGGGACAGCCTGCTCTGGTACAATCAGTTCCAGGTCTGGCGCAGCTCAGAGCCCTATTTTTCGCCCCAGGGCAACGCCTACGGGGATGTAACCGTATCTCCCTGGCAGTTCGATGACAGCAACGCCCGCGGGGATGCGGCCGTCAATCACTACTATCTGGTTACCGACGTGCTTTCGGGTGGAGCGTCGTCTTCATCCAACCGGGTGGGTGAATTCGATTTCGATCTGACTCCAGGCGAGTGAGTCGGCTTGGGCGGCGCGTAAACAAAAGGCCCCGGAGCTTCGCTCCGAGGCCTTGTTTTTTGCTAGTGATGGATTGGCGATTAGTGCAGGAACATGCCCAGCAGACCAAATCCGCCGTACAGCGATGCGATGAGACCGGCGAAAACCACCGACACCATAGACATCAGCTTGATGAGGATGTTCAGCGAGGGCCCCG
Source organism: Anaerolineae bacterium (assembly GCA_026992375.1). Taxonomy (GTDB): domain Bacteria; phylum Chloroflexota; class Anaerolineae; order J102; family J102; genus M2005. The sequence continues at coordinate 3,073 of JALXAF010000143.1, read as the reverse complement.
AGGTGTCTTTGAAGGGATCGCCGACGGTATCGCCCACCACGGTGGCTTTGTGTGCGTCGGAGCCCTTGCCGCCGAAAGCGCCCTCTTCGATGTACTTCTTGGCGTTGTCCCAGGCGCCGCCGGAATTGGCCATCATAATAGCCAGAGCAAAGCCGGCCGTGAGGCCGCCGATGAGCAGGCCCAATACGCCGGGCACGCCCAGCAGGATGCCTACGATGAGCGGCACGATCACGCCGAGTAGCGCTGGCATGATCATCTCTTTCTGGGCCGCCTGGGTGCTGATCTCGACGCAGCGGGCGTAATCGGGTTTGGTCTTGCCCTCCAGGATGCCGGGCATCTCGCGGAACTGACGACGCACTTCTTCAACCATGCCGCCAGCGGCCCGGCCCACCGCCTCCATGGTTAGAGCCGCGAAGAAGAAGGCGGTGACTGCGCCGATGAACACGCCGATGAGCACAGCTGGATTCAGCAGCGTCACATCGAAATAGGTCATAAATTGCTTCATGCTCAGGTCCGCGACCGGCACCATCGCGCCTGCCACGTTTACTTCGGTGATGCCCGCCAGATGATCCAGGCCGTAACGGATTTCTTCCAGATAAGCTGCTAGCAGAGCCAGGGCGGTCAGGGCCGCTGAGCCGATGGCGAAGCCCTTGCCCGTGGCCGCGGTGGTGTTGCCCAGTGCGTCCAACTGGTCGGTGCGCTGGCGCACCTCGGGCGGCAAATGCGACATCTCGGCGTTGCCGCCCGCGTTGTCGGCGATGGGGCCGTAGGCGTCGGTGGCCAGGGTAATGCCCAGGGTGGAAAGCATGCCCACCGCGGCAATGCCCACGCCGAACAGGCCCATCAGCGTGTTGGTTGCGCCGCCCACGATGTAGAAGCTAATGAAGATGCCCACCGCGATGGCGAGCACCGGAATCATGGTGGAGTTCATGCCCACGGCCAACCCTTCGATGATGACGGTGGCCGGGCCAGTCAGTGCGGCCTTGGCGATGCCTCTGGTGGGCTTATAGGCGTGCGATGTGTAGTACTCGGTGGCCTTGCCGATGATGATTCCCACCACCAGGCCGGTGACGATGGCCACCCACACCTGCCACCAATTGGGCAGTTTGAGGATGTAAACCACCAGGCCTGCCAGAATAGCGATGCCGATGGAGCTGGCGTTGACGCCTTTGCCCAGCGCCCCCATTAGCTCGGCCATGGTCGCGCCTTCGCGAGTGCGCACCAGGAAGATGCCCACGATGGATAGCAGTACGCCGATGCCCGCCAGGGCCACAGGCGCAGCAAGATAGCGCAATTGCATCTCGATGAGGCTGACGCCCCCCATGAAACTGGCTCCGGCCACGCTGACCGCGGCCACGCCTAAGGCGGCCGTCGCCAGAATGGATCCAGCGTAAGATTCGTAGAGATCGGCGCCCATGCCAGCAACATCGCCCACGTTATCGCCCACGTTATCCGCGATGGTGGCGGGGTTGCGGGGATCGTCTTCGGGGATGCCCGCTTCCACCTTGCCCACCAGGTCTGCGCCCACATCGGCGGCTTTGGTGTAGATGCCGCCGCCTACCCGGGCGAACAGGGCCTGCAGTGAAGCGCCCATGCCAAAGCTCAGCATGATGACGGTGATCTGGGGCAGGGGGCTGGCCGCCGCGCCAAAGAAACCGGGCGGGAAGAGATAATAGAGAATGAGGAACCAGGTGGAGATGTCCAGCAGGGCGAAGCCCACCACTACCAGCCCCATCACCGCGCCAGCGCGGAAGGCGATGGTCAGAGCGTCATTGAGACCCTTGCGGGCGGCGTTGGCGGCTCGGGCCGACGCATTTGTGGCGGTTTTCATACCCAGAAAACCGCATAACCCGGAGAAAAAGCCGCCGGTCAGAAAGGCGAAGGGCACGACTTTGTTCTGGACCGAAAAGCCATACGCTAGGATCAAAAAGATGATGAACAGCGCCACGAAGGCCGCGGCCACCACTTTGTATTGGCGAGACAAATAGGCCATCGCCCCCTCTCGCACGGCTTGGGCGATCTCGATCATTCTGTCTGTGCCCTCGCTGTACTTCATCACCGATTTGTAGAAATATAGGGCGAAGAACAATGCGACGATGGAGCCAAGGGGCCCCAGCCACCATATCCAGGGAATAGGCGCACGTTCCGCCGTTGTTGTAAAACCTGATGCAAACGCCTTGCCACCAGGCCCCAACACAGCCACAGCCACCAAGGCGAGAACAGGAATCGGAAATTTCAAAAATGCTTTCAGACGCTCGTTTTTCATTATGCGGCTCCTCTTTGATGAAATCGAAAGATTGACGTCGTTGTCATATCGATATCCGCGCAAATGCGTAACATTGCAGCGGATGGGAAATTGTAACGATGAATGACGCAATTTGTCAAAAAAAAGAAAGGGTGACTCCACTGCAAAAAAGTTATTTGGGTGCGTCCTAAGTGAGTTGAGAGATGCGCCGTTCTCCTATGTGTCATTCTGAGCGAAGCGAAGAATCTCCACCATTGCAGACGTTGAGATTCTTCGGTCGCTATGCTCCCTCGGAATGACATATACAAGCGTCTGGCTTCTTTACCAAGAAAGGACGCACCCTAGTCATTTTTCTACAGAGATACGAGGGGCGTGGAGAAAGTAGGAGTGATTCACAGAAAAATTCGGGTGTGTCCTGAATGAATTGGGACGGCCGGGAGCGCTGACCGCGTTGCAATTTCTTCAACCGAAGCGGGACGCCTCCATCTTGGCGCATTCGGTGGGACGTGATACAATACGTCTGCAAATTGTAACTATACAGGCCACAGCGAAAAAACGCTTGATGAAGCAGCGTTGGCCATTTACGCCAACCCGCGTCATGCGTAAAACGTCAAACGTCAGGTCGTTATCGCCAAAGACGTGTCCTGCAATGAGCCATGACATCGTTACAGCAGAGTGATGTTTGGCGCTTGATGTTTTACTGTCTTGGCAAGTCGTCTGTTGGCGGCGCTAACCCTCACGGTTTGACATGTGAACTGTATAGTCACTGCAAATTTATCATATGGCAACGTCGCCCCTGGCCCGAATCATCGACCAGGGGCGTTTTTT
>JALXAF010000142.1 GCA_026992375.1 Anaerolineae bacterium | reverse complement strand
CCATGATTAGATCGATAAGCCCCTGTTGCACGGCTGGATTCAGGTAGTTGAGCCGTTTTGTGGGCACATCGCAAGGCGGGTCTTTGACGATGATGGGATCGAAATCCAACGCCCACATCGGTGCACAAGAATCGCGCATGCCGCCCGTGCTGGAGGGCACGTCCCGGCAGCGCGGCACCAGCCGGATGACGCTTTTTTTGCCAGGAGCCAGTCGCGAAAGGGGCTCGTCGATGAGGGTCCAGTCGTAATAGCCGCGCGGCAAATCCTCGATGCGGCGCCAGGGGATGAAGATGTGGCTGCCCCGGGCGTAGTCCATGCCGTTTCCCAGCAACTCGGCCTGGTCATACGCCACGTACATGCCCGCAACCAATCCCGGAAATGGTGAAATGGACGTTTGTTCTGAACTGACGTCGCCAGTGGCGAGATCGTCGGGTTGCAGTAGCGAGGGCGTGGTCGTCTCCTCCGCTGCAACCACGGTTGGAATGGGCATGATGGCGGCGACAGGCGTTGGATCCGGCGGTTGGATATACGCATACCACAGAGTCATGCACAGAAAGATCGCAAGCAGGGTCAGGATAACCCCGGTGATGATGTAACGACGCGTTGGATGGGGGGAATTCATGTGCTGTTGCTTGTTTCGGGGAATGAGGGGAGTAAAGGGCATTGTGACGTTGTTGTGATTCATAGCAACTGCTATCGCACCCCGGTTAACAAACCACAAAGGACACAAAGAACACGAAGAAAGAATGTATAAATTCCCCTTTGCGCCTTCATGTCTTAGTGTTCTTGGTGGTTTTCGGGTGACGGACCGGTGACGACCTTGGTAGTTGCGAACACTGGGAAGATATCTGGATGAGCAAAAAATGCTCCCCAAAGACGTTGTTTCGAAACATCTTGGATAGTGAAGCTAGCCTTTTTTGATTACGCCTTGACCTTCTTCCCAGGATAGCCGCTTATTATAAGCCTTTGCCCGTTTTTTGAAAAATCTCGTTGACAGGGATAAGGGGGCAGAGTTCGGCCCGCATGGCCCGATGATCAGCCAGCCGGAGGCAGTCGCACGGGGATGGCGTGATCCAGTGCGATTTCTTCCATCGAGACGCGACAGACATAAGCCCGCACCTCTACGCCCGCGGCCGCGGCCTCCGCCAGGGTTTGCGCGAAGAGTGGATCCACCGAGGCGGCCGGGGCGAAGGCTGTCGCGTCTTCCCGCTGGACGATGAATGCGACCGCCGCCCGCTCGCCCTGGGCCAGGATGTCGAGCAATTCGCGCAGATGGCGGCTGCCCCGGGCCGTGGGAACATCGGGGAAGTAGGCCACGCCTTTTTCGACCAGGGTCACCGATTTGGTCTCCACCCAGCAGGCGCCTTCGGGCCCGAGCAGACGAAAATCCAGCCGACTCTCGCCGTAGCGCACCTCCGGCTGGATGTGATGGCAGGGAAATTCGGGCAAGCAGCCCGCGGCGACGGCTTCGGCGAAGATGGGATTGGGCAGACGGGCGTCGATGGAGACCAGCGTCTGGGGCAGTTGCACCAGCTTCAGGTCGTAGAGCGTCTTGCGCCCGTGCTTTGCCACCGGATGCAAGAAGAGGGGGCGTCCGGGCGTGAAGAGATCGTCCAGTCTGCCCGAGTTGGGAACGTGCGCCCAGGTCTCTTTCCCATCCACCGCCACGGTGGCCCTAAATCGGTTGTCGCGATGCAAAAATTGGGCCGGAATCAGCGGTTGGGGATGTTTCATTCAGGGCTTTCCAGGGCGTCTAGCAGTTCGCCGGGATCGGTGGGCAGTTGTCGCAACTGACAACCCGCGGCCGCCAGAGCGTCGATGGTTTCCTGGGGATGGACGCCGATGAGGCTGACGGTCGCGGCCTGTTGGGCCTCCTCGACGCGGTGTCCAAAGAGGATGTCGTTGTGAGACAGGTGGTCGGAGAGAAGGGAGAGATAAAGCCGGGTTTCGGGCGTTGTTGCATCTCCAAACAGGAAGTATTGGGCGCTGACGCGCTCTGCGGGCGGCGATGGCGAAAAGTCCAGCGCGACCGCGTCGCGGCCGTCCAGGAAGATAGGCCCGACCACCCGCAGATCGCTCATATTGCGCACGATGTAGGCTCCGGCGGAGAGATCGTCAAAGCGATAGCGCTCATCCGCGCCAACCACCATGGTTTTGACCACGTTCTCGTTATCCAGCAGGGCCAGGGTGTGGCCGCCGCCTTCGGGTACGCGACCGCTGATGATGCTGTACGCGGGTTCGCTGGGCTCCTCTGCGACTGTGCGCAGATAGGTGATGGCGAAGGAGTGATGGAAGAGGGTATTGCCCGGCGCTTCATTGGGATGATCGGTGCGCAGGTTGATGACCCGGTCGGAGGGCGCGCCCATGCCCTCGACGCTGCACACCTGCCATTTCCACATGGGAAAGTTGACTCCGGGCTCGGGCGGCTCTTTTTCGATGGTGACCGTATCGCTGCCGCCATCCCAGAGGATGGTGAACAGAGAACCATACAGCCGTTCGCCCGCCTCATCGACTGCGTCCAAAAGGATGTGATGGCGTTTGTTGTTTTCTTCGGGCGTGAGATGACGCACGCTGATGACTTTCCAGTAAGCCTGTCCGGGTTCCACTGCGGCGGGGATGATTTCAACGCCGTAAGCTGCGGCGTCATTGATTACGTCTGTCATGGGAGTCTCCTGATCATTCTGGTGAGGAGTTGGACAACAACCGGGTCAGCGTCAGCAGATCGCCGCGCATGTCGATGGTCTCGCATTCGGCGTCTTGCAACAGGGCGATAACGCTGTCGGGAATGCCATCTCCGATGAGGACGACCGTGGCAGCGAATTGCGCTTCGGTGATGCTGAAGCCCACTGCGCCGGCGGGTTGAGTCTCAAGCCAGGGGGCCGTCAGCCGCACCAGGGCGGGCGTCAGTGCGTCATCCTGCATGAGCAGCAGATAGTAACGATCCAGGTATTTGGGCGGGGCCTGGACCACTGGCGCATAGAGCAGATCGACTTCGATTTTGTTCTCACCATCGAGCACAATGTCGGAGACGCTGACATCTTCACCCACCCGCACTTCATACACGCCCGGACCGAGTTCGGCGAAGAGGAAGCGACCGTCGCTATCGGTGGCGGCCGCGGCCAGCGTCTCGCTCTGAAAGATCAGCGAAACTCGAACGTCGGGCACGGGATGGTTGGCCGCATCATGCACGCTGCCCGAAATCTGGCTGTTTCGGATGTCGTTGTTCATTCCCACTTGCAGCAAGGGCGCTTCCAGTACGCTCTGACCATCGCAGTGCAGGTCTGTCAGGATGTCGTCATCCAGCTCGACGCGATAAACGCCCGCTGGCAGATTGGTGAATCGATAGTGTCCATCCTGAGTGAGTTCGCCGTGACGGATAAAACCGTAGGTTTCGGAGATGAGCTTGATGGTGCGCTGTTCGCCTTCCGCTCCCTTCACGCGCCCCACGATGGCTCCCATCAGGGGGATGGAGACGGTCTCTTGCCGATGACCATCCAGCACGAGGTCTGTGCGGATCATGCCCACGCCCGCCAGCTCCAGCTCATACGCGCCGGCTCCCAGCCGTTCGAAGCGGAAGGAGCGGGCGTGATCCAGCGCCGCTTCCTCCACGGTCTGCCCATCTTTCCAGAGCCGAACGACCTGACCGACGCGGCCGCCGGGTGCGCTGCCTGCGATGACGCTGTCGCGGGCGTTATCGCCCACAGGCAGTAGTTGAAAATTGACTTCGTAGGTGATGGGATCGCCCTCGCGGCCGGGCACATTGGCGGTGTCTAGTTTGTCGGCGATGTCGCTCTCATAATCGCCCTGCACCACCTGAATCATGAATTCGCCTTTGGTGTGCAGAAATTCATAATAACCGTCGGGCTTGGAAGGATCGCTGCCCGTTTGGGTGCGGGGAAACTGCATGCCGGGCTCAGCGTTGACCCAGCGCATCTCCAGCTCCACGTGATTCATGCCCTCGCCTTCGGCATTGCTGACGACGCCGTAAAAGATCTCGCGATTGCCAGTCTCTTCGGGCGGCAGCAGCCGCTTTTGGGTGACGACATAGCGCATGGTGGGAACGGGCGCGATGATCAAATCCTGTTCGACGATGGGCGCCTCGGGCGAGACTGTCACCGTGGCCATGGCCTGTTCTGTGGTCAGGATGTAGGTTCCGGCCAGGCCTGGACGCAGGACGTATTGACCCAACGCGTCGGTCTCCGTCCGTTCGTGGATGACGCCGTTGCGCTGAATGCGCACCTCCAGCTCGGGCATGATCAGACCATCGGAATCCAGCACTTTGCCCCGGATTTCGTAATCGCCCGGCGGATCGACGTCCTTCACGTCCACCACATCTACATCCGAAGCGGTCAGGGTGATGTCATGGACTGCAACACCCAGCCAGGGGATGAAGACATCATAGACGCCCGGCTCTGCGGTGAGTTCATAGCGACCCGTCTCATCGCTGATGGTGTGAGCGACGACCTTTCCTTCCTTCGTTCGCAGATTCAGCGAAACGCCGGCCAGAGGATTTCCTTCTTTATCGGAGACAACGCCCGTCACCGCGGCCGTCTCAGCGGGCGGGCGCAGCTCGTGGCGGATTTTTGCGGGCGTGTCTTTCAGCAATTGCACGATGGGCAACTCGCCATTCAGCCCGAATTGCAGGTCCCAGGCGTGGGTGTACCATGACATCTGATCCCATGCAGGATTGAAATCGCCCATGGGCTTCGAGGCCAGCAACCAGGTGCAGACCGAGAAATACCAGGGCGGCGCTTCGTCCTGCAAAAATCGCGTGATCGCCATCTGCCATTCGGCCTGGGTGGTGGGATTGACCTTGGCGTAGCGATTATCGTCGCCCCATCCCACCACCGGCCCCCCTTCGGTGCTGATGACGGGGATGTAGAAGCCCAGTGATTCATACACATACTGCCCGAACATCTCCCAGGCCCCGAAGCAACTGGCGTCATCGAAAATAGTGTCACCGGGATTTTTGTGCGCTTCCCGGATGGCGTTGATTTGCTCGATGGTGCGACCATCCCAGGCCCAGCGATTGAATTTGTCATAATCCTCGCGTGAGATTTCAATCCCCAGCTCCTGGATTTCCTCCCAGGTGAGATGGCTGTATTGCCACGCGGCCAACCGTTCGTATTCCTCCTGGGTGAGGGGCCTGCCCTCCTGGTTGACGGGGTCGTAGGGGTAATCCAGAGGATGGTTGAGGGTGTAGTTGTGGATAGCCAGCCATGCGCCTTTTTCGAAGATGTCGATGCGGCCTCGTTCGACCACTTTTGTCAGTCCATTGGCCCTGGTTCCGGGCCCCATGGCGGGAAAAGCGGGCAACCCGCCGAATCCCTGAATGACATCGGCGTCATGGATAAAGTTGTCTACGACGATATCCAGCCAGTTGTCTGGTCGGTGATTATCCCGCCACTCGGCGGGGAGATCCGGTTCGTTGTTCGTCTCGATATAACGAACACCAGCCTCGATCAGCCGCTGGATGGCGTCGATTTCCCGTCCGCCGATGTAGTCGGGATTGGGGCGTTCGCGATAGATGCGCACCACAGGCATAATGTCGTTGGCCAGCAAGGCGCTACACAGTTCCAGCGAAGATCCACCGCCGTCGTCTAATAGCTTCACCCACTTGATTTGCATGGCCTTGAGTTCGTCGATCCAGAATTGCAGATCGGCGCCTGTAGGCGGGTATGCAATGGTAGACCAATGAACGCCTCGGCCATTGTCTTGCGGCGGGCGGGGGAATTCGGAGAGGGGCTTGGGAGCCATGACGCATCTCCTTTTTGAAGATTGGGGGTAACTGCTAACGCAGCCCTGTCTCTCTACACAGATATGAAGAAACACGGATGAAATCTTTTTTGAATGACTTCGCGTCTTCGTTTTCTTCGTGTCTTCGTGGCGAAAAAGGACAATCCGGGCCAACTACCTTGGCAGTTACAATTGGGGGGAGGCCAGGCGAGTCTGGCGTTTGTTCATCGATATCCTTGCGCATCCGGGCCGTCAACCCTGTCGTCTGCGGAACCCGCGGCGAATGACGGCGTTTTCCAGTAACTCCTAAGGTCGTCACCGGTCATCATCCGAAAACCACTAAGAACACTAAGATACAAAGACACGAAGGTGGATTTATACATTTTTTCTGCGTGTTCTTAGTGCCTTTGCGCCCTTTGTGGTTTGTTAACCGGAGTATATTAGCAGTTACGTTTTCTGTAGAAGAGGAAGACGGCCTGGGCGTCGTAGGGGTTCATTATAAACCGGCTCGCGCGCTCAGACAAATGCCGGCCTTCTTTGGCCTGCAATCTCGAATTGGGTCTGGCGAAAAGTCCCCTCACGGCTTCCCCTTGCAAGTCGCCTGCCGAGGCAGGGGGAAGTTCATCGCTATTTTCTGAGCGCTTCTTCCGACGCGTCGCCCAGCTCTTTCGAGCGCTGGTATGCAGCGAAAACGGCCTTGGAAAGGATGGTGCGGAAGCCGCCCTTTTCCAGTTCGTAGAGAGCTGCGGCCGATGTGCCGCCAGGCGATGTGACCATGTTGCGCAGCGTGGCGGGATGGCGGCCCAGCTCCTCTACCACCTTGACAGAGCCTTTGATGGTTTGGAGCACCATTTCTTCGGCTACATGGCGCGAAAAGCCCATGTGCACGCCCGCGTCGATGAGCGCCTCGATGAACAGGAAGACATAGGCCGGGCCGGTGCCGCTGAGCGCCGTAGCCATATCGAGGTACCCTTCGTCGTCCATCCAGATTTCTTTGCCTAGAGCCCGCAAAATCTGTTGCGCTTGCTGGCGTTGCTGTTCGCTGACATGAGGCGTGCTGGTCCACACCGTCATGCCCTCGCCGAATTGACCCGGCGTGTTGGGCATGGCCCGCACCACCGCAGCGTGACGCAAGCCCTCGACGATGACGCTGACCCGGGCGCCGGCGATGATGCTCAGCACCAGTGCGTCGGCCCGCACATCCAGATTGATGCCCTTCATCACCTTGGGCAGCACCTGGGGTTTGATGCTCAGCACCAGCACGTCTGCACTCTGAGCCACCTCGCGATTGTTTACGCTGGTGCGAATGCCATACTTGTCGGTCAGGTAACCCAGGCGATCCTGGCGCGGGTCCGCAGCGAAAACGCGTTCAGGATCAACCAGCTTCTGTCGTAAAATGCCTTTGATCATGGCTTCGGCCATATTGCCGGCGCCAATGAAACCGATGGTTGTGTCTGTGAACATGATGGATGAATGTTATAGAGAGCGAAGTGATGGAGTTTGAAGATGGGAATATCAATGATTGATGATCAATGATTGAAGAGATTTTTCACGGCGGATGAAAACGACGTTGGCCATATCTGCCATGCGCCTAGTACAAGGAGGCGTAAGTCATTGTATAGTTGGCTGCTTGCGCTTGCGCCCAGCCGGATATGCGATCCGGCGGGTTGAGCGGGAAAAGTGCGCCGGATCGCACATCCGGCGCGGCGCATTATCATAACAA
>JALXAF010000141.1 GCA_026992375.1 Anaerolineae bacterium | reverse complement strand
AGGATGATGAGGTGAAAAAAGCCCGGGACGCGTTCGTCCGCCTGTTGGATCTCGATCCCGATCGAGCGGATGTTTACAACAACATCGGCTATCTGGAGTTGCTGAACGGTTCGCTGGAGGAGGCGGAGCAGGCGCTGACGACCTGCCTGGAGAAGGACGACGCCTATCTGCGGGCCCGCTACAATCTGGCCCTGGTCGCCTGGCTGCAGGGCGAGCAGAACCAGGCTCTGGAGCTTTATCGGGAGGCCCGGCGCAAGGACCGCGGCGATGCTGAATTGCAGCAACACATCGCCGATTTGGACGAGGTCGCCAGCCATTACGACGAGGACAAGGGCCTCACGGCGCTGAAGAACAAGCTCATCGTCGCCATCAAGACCGGGCATCTGAAGTAGCGGGCGTGAAGCGTCAAGCGTCATCCTGCTGTAACGGGGTCATGGCTCATGGTCAGGCGCTGCGCTGCTGGCGACCGCATGACGTTTTACGTTTGACGTTTGACGAACGTTTGCTCACAGTGGTCTGTATCGCCACCTGTTTCGAAACATGGAAAAAGAATTCCTCACCTGGCAAGATGTGGACATGCTGGCCGATGTGCTGCTGCCCCAGATAGCGGGTCAGTTCGACGTCCTGCTCATCATCACCCGCGGGGGCATCATTCCGGGCGGCATTCTGGCCGAGGCGCTGGATATCCGGGATGTGCTCATCGCCGCGGTGGAGTTTCCGCGCTCGCCCGACATCGTGGAGCTGGCCTGGCCCACCTTTCTGCAATTCCCCAGCGATGCGCTGCTGCGCGGGCGGCGGGTGCTGATCGTGGATGACGTGTGGGACAGCGGGCGCACCATCAACACGGTGCGGGGCCGGGTGGAGGCCGCGGGCGGTCAGGCAGCGACCTGCGTGCTGCACTACAAGCCCGCCCGCTCCCGCTTCCCCGATCGCACGCCCGATTTTTACGGCGCTGTCACCGACCGCTGGATTGTGTATCCGTGGGAGGTGGATCGCGGGCCGAATTTCGCCACGCCCGCGCCCGAACTGTTCCTCTCTTGAGCGTCGTCGGACGGACGCTCTATCTGAGGATGTGCGCGTTGTTCACATAAAGACGCGCTCTTGCGTCTCGCTCAAGATTGCTGGCGGCGGTGAAAATGATGGCGGCCAGCAGAAAAGGAGCAGGAGGGTGCGGTGTGATGTCAAGACGGCTTCCCAGAGGGCGCTTGGTGGGATAGCAGGGGCGGCAGTCCATAGGCGAAGAGCAGTGCGAGGGTCAACAGCGCCGCATGCGCCCAGATGGACCGGTGCGCCAGGGGGTGATGTACGATGCGGGCGATCTCGAGGAAGAGCGGGCCGGGATTGGTGATGATGTCCCAGCTATTCCAGCGCAAAAAACGCCCGATGTAAACGCCGAAGCTGGCCATGGCGATGATGCTTGCAGCAAAGGCCCGCGCGGGCCAGACGCCCAGCTTCGCCCATACAACTTTCTGCATCCAGGCCAACGAGGCGAATCCCAACGCCAGCCCGGTTAGGGCCAGGCTGAAGAACATGACGACATCGTAGAAGTGAGGGATGTCGCCCATGGGGCGCAGGTGTGCAATATCGGTGATGAGATAGGGGGCGTTGGGGAGAAACGCCAGCCAGGCGGCGGCGCTGAGCAGGGCCAACAGACAGCTTTTGGGGGCGATCCGCAAGGCGAACCAGGCGAAGAGCAGCGGCAGCCAGGCCAGAAAGAGGTTCCACAGCAGAAAACCGAAGACGATGGAGCCTGTGTAGTGCATACGGAAGAGGATCAGGCCCGCTGGCAAACCGGCCGCCAGGGTCAGCAACAAAAACTGTCTGGTGCGAGGATGGAGACGGGACGTTATCGTTTTCATGATCATTATTGCAATGAGAGGTAACCGATTTGAAAACAGCGCATCGGTGCTGATTAAGAGAGAATCGTCGAGTCCACGTTGGGCGAGTCTACAACCGGCGTGATGCGTAATGCGTAAAATGGCTGGAGCTACCGGGCGGCGTCTTGTTCGAAATGAGCTTCTAACGACCCATACGCCCGCCATCTCGAAACGTTCCACGACTGCCAATGCTGTAAACGCTTGTCGTCCTGCATTTTCGCGTAGCGCGTCTGTAAGCCCTCTTCTATGATCGTGCGCAAATTGTCGGGCATCTCAGGCAGCTCGGCCAGCAGAGCGGGCACAGCGTCGGCCGAAAGCCTATCGAAATAGCGCGTGTCGATCTCCCCGCCGTTTGCGTGGAAGATGCTCAGGCGGCCCTGTTCGTAAAAGCGGGCGATGTTACGGCGCACGATGAACGCGTCGGGATTGAGGAGATTGAGGGTTAGGGCAAAGCCGAAGAAGGCGGCCAACATGCCGATGGCCAGACGCCCGGGCGCGAGCCACAACGTCGCTGCAAACCAGGCCAACAGCAATCCCAGCCAGATCATGAACACATGGGGATAGATGCGCATGGTGGTGTAGCCGTAGGCCATTTCGTAGAGCGTCAGCCGCTTGAAGGCGGAAACCAGCAGGATCATGGTCAGGAGCAGGAGTAGGGTGGCCGATAAGTTGAATGCCCGCCGTTCGACGGGCGTCTCCGGGCGGCTGAGACGATGCAGGATGAGGATGATCGCGAAGATGAACATGGCGACGATGACCAGTTCGGCGAAGCCGCGGCGGGCGTATTCAGCGTAGCTGAAAGCGTGCTCACCAATGTTCCGTTCGCCGCCAAAGAGATAGGATATCTGAATGAAAACGAAGGCCAAAAATAGCAGGTTCACCAGCGTGAGGGGAATCAGCGCCTCGATGATCCCCAGTCGGGAGAGAATGCTGGTCGAGGTTGATGGGGCGTCGGCGGCGGGGGAACGGAAGAGCGTATGATGAGACGTCCGCTCTTGGGCGGCATATAGCAGCGCACCGCCCGCCAACAAGCCGTTTATCGCCATGAAGAAGATGCGGATGCTCCATTCCAGAATCCGACCCCAGGAGAAGATGTCATGCAGCATCTCCGCGAAAATCAGATCGGCGGACATCAGCAAGGGGATGAGGATCAGCAGGATAGGCAGGGAGATGAGCAGGCCCACCAGCACCGCTGGCGCATGTCTCCCTCGTTCGCCCGCCAGGCCGTCACGGAAGAAGTGGCGGCTGTCCACCAGAATCTCGACGCCGCCTTGCACCGTGTGAACGAAGGCTTTGATGGGATCGAAGAACAGGTCGATCACCCGCAGCCTCCAGACGGCATCCCGCGTCAGGTGGTCGATAATGAGCATGAACAGGGATAAGACGGCCAAGATGTTGAGGAAGATGAGAAAGGCGTTGGCCCGCACGAACGCCAGCGCGGCGAAGAGGATCAGCAGAGCGGGCATCCACAAGTTGACGGGCATGGCGCGGACCCGTTGCCAGCGCAACGACAGCAACAGACCAATCAACAACAACAGCGCGTAGAGCAGCACTGAGACGCCGGGCGATTTGCCCCAAAAGAGCAGATCGTAGGCCCAGCCAAGGCCCACAGCGAGAGCCAGAAAACGCAAGGGATGGCGGATGGTCATGGTGTAGCAGCTCCTGAACGTTGGTGATGGGAGGATGTGGGTGCGTTCTAAATGAGTTGATAGAAGCGCCATGCTTGTATGTGTCATTCTGAGCGAAGCGAAGAATCTAGGCATCTTCCGAGACTGCGCTCGGAAGATGAGACCTTTTTGGCAGCATATAGCAAGACGTCTGCCGCCCCCGCCGGGGGATAAAGTCCCCCGGCTAGAAACAGCGCCCCTTCGGGGCTAGCCGGATTTATCCGGCGCTGTTTTGTAGCCCGGCGACTTCATCGCCGGGCGGCGGTTGGTCACGAAGATCGAGACTTTTTTCTCGATCTCGATGCGCTAAGCGCCTACTCCTTTGCAGGCGCCGAGATTCTTCGGTCGCTACGCTCCCTCAGAATGACATATACAAACGTCTGGCTTCTTTACCAAGAAAGAACGCGTCCAAGGGGGTTGCCGGGGCGCAGAGGCGGTTTCTCCGCCCCGGCGCTCGTTCGATCCCAGCCTACGTCTTTTCTCGTCAGGTTTCAACGGTCTGAATGCCCGATTCCGCGCACTCAGGTGCTTGACGAAACTTTCACGTTGAAGCACAATGAAGCCATGTCCCCTCAACCCTTGCGAATCCTTCTCGTGGAAGACAATCCGCGTCTGCGTCCGGCCCTGCGCCGCGGCCTTGACGCCACCGGCCAGGTGCAGGTTATCGCTTCGTGCGAAAGCGGCGAAGAGGCCTTGGAGCTGTGCCTGCGCCAGCCGCCCGACGCCGTCCTCATGGACGTTCAGCTTGCGGGCGTGATGAACGGCATCGAGGCCGCTGTCGCCATTCGCCGGGAGTTTCCCCGGATGCCCGTGGTCTTCTACTCCATCCAGGATGATGACGACTATTATCGCCAGTTCCGGCGTTCGGGCATCCTCACCCATTTCGCATACGTGCGCAAATCCAATTATCTGCTGCCCGATATGCTGGCGCCGCTGTTCAGAGACGTGGTGGGCGGGCGCAGTTTCATCGATCCCGACATCGCAGATCGCGTGCAAGAGGTGCAGCGCAAGGACGCCAACGATCCCATGGCGCTGCTGGAGCCCAACGAGCAGCAGGTGGCCCGCATGTTGGCTCTGGGCCTGACCAATGAACAGATCGCGGCCCGGCTGGGCTTTCGCGACAAGCGCACCATCAGCCGGGTGAACGGGCAGATCTACAATGCCTGGGATCTCAAGCGCTCCAACACCGATGAGAAGGTGGCCCGCACCCGGGCGGCTCTCATCGCCCGCCTGGGCGTGCTCATCCATTGGGACGAGAAGGGCGACGCCTATGTGCTGAATCAGCAGGATGAGTGGGAGTTGTGGCGACCATGACGCGGCGGGCCCGCCCGCGTCGATGAAAATCACTTGCCAAATGGGCATGGTTCAGATCGGCCTTCCTGCATTTTTACAATTTCATGCGGTCAACGTCTGACAAGGCGTGTCAAACGTCAAGCGTCAGACGTCATCCTGTGTAATGATGTCTTGGCTCATTGCAGGACGCTTCTCTGGTGACAACCCGCCTGATGTTTGATGTTTTACGCATGACGTAGGGCAGCATAAAAGGCCGACGCTGCTTCGGCAGGCGTTTTCTCGTTGCGGCCTAAAGTTACTGCCCAATCCTCATTAGCGCATGACTTCCAGCCTTCTTCTCAATTGGGCGCTCATCGCCCTCTCTCTGTTCAACGCCATTCTGCTGTTGTGGCTGAGCCTGACGGTGTGGCTCAACGCGGATCAGCGCTCGCCGGGCGTGTTGCTGGCCTCGGGCGGGTTTTTGCTAGGCGCGGCCTTTTTCGTCAGCCATTCGGCGCTGCTGATGAAAAACGGCAACCTCTATCTGACGCCCGCCACCATCCCCTGGTTTGTCATGGGCCTGGCTCCGGTGGTGCTGCTGCCCGCGGCCTGGTATCTGGTCATCCTCTGGCACGCGGGCTACTGGGACACTCCAGACTCCGCGCTGCGACGACGACACCGGCGCTGGCTATGGCTGATGATGGGGATCGTCGTCGCCGCGTTGGCCGCTCTGGCGCTGATGGGCATCCCTCACCTGCCCGGCCTCCAGCGCCTGACGCCCGTTATCTGGCCCGAGCGGGAGTTGCTGCGCTATCCGATCTTCGGCATTCCTTTGGCCACTGCGGCCTTTCCCATTTACGTGCTGTTGTGCATGGCGCTCTCGTTGGACGCGGTGCGCCATCCCGAGCCCAGCCGCCGGATGATGGGAGACGAGGCCCGGCGTCGAGCCCGGCCCTGGTTGATGGCTGCATCCGCCTTGTTGTTGCTGGTGGCCGTGGTGGTGGCCGTGGTGGTGCTGTGGATGGTTCCCCGCACCCGGGCCGGCAGCGGCGTCTATGTTTTCACCCAGGAGACCCTGAACGCCATTGGTCTGCTTGATCTCACTGCCGAGGCGCTGATAGCGGGCGTGATTCTCATGCTGGGGCAGGCGATGGCCGCCTATGAACTCTTCACAGGCAAGGCGCTGCCTCGCCGCGGCCTGGCCAGCCAATGGCGTCGGGCCATCGTGCTGGCCGGAGGCTTCAGTCTGGTGGTGGGGGGATTGCTGGCGCTGGATCGCCCGTCCATCTATGTGGCGCTTCTTGCCGCGCTGATCATCGCCGCGTTCGCGGCCTTGTCTGGCTGGCGCATCTTCGCCGAGTGGGATCGCAGTATGCAGCAACTGCGGCCATTCGTCTCCAGTCAACGCTGGTACGATTCTCTCACCGCCAATCGCAGTGCGGATGCGCCCGATCCCTTCCTGGCTCTGTGCCGCGATCTGCTGGACACGACCGCGGCCTACCTCATTCCCATCGGGCCTCTGGCTCCCTTTGTGCAGCCGCGCCGCTATCCGCCAGAGACCGCCATCCCCGACACCGCGGAGCTGCTCCAGCGTACGACCGGAGACGCTTTGATCGTCGCCATCGATCCTGCCCGCTACAACAGCTGCGCCTGGGCCATTCCTCTGTGGAGCGAGCGGGGGCGCATCGGCGTCATGCTGGTGGGGCCGCGGCGGGATGGCAGTCTTTACGCCCGGGAGGAGATCGAGATCGTCCGGGCTATGGGCGAGCGCCTCATCGACGCTGAGGCTAGCCTGGCCCTTTCGCAGAAGTTGATGACTCTGCAGCGGGAGCGCATGGCCGCCACCCAGCTATTGGATCAGCGTACCCGTCGCGTCCTGCATGACGAGGTGCTGCCTCAGATTCACACCGCCATGCTGGCCCTGGCCGCGGGCGAAGACGAGGAGGCCGTCATGGCGCAGCTTTCTCGGGCGCATCAGGATGTATCGAGGCTGCTGCGCGAGTTGCCCGCTATCGTCGCGCCCGACATCGCGCGGCTGGGCCTCATTCCCGCATTGCGTCGCACTGTGGAAAATGAATTCGCCCGCAGTTTCGATGACATCATCTGGCGCATCGATGACGACGCGGCCCAGGCTCTGGATGCGCTCCCTCCTCCCGCCCAGGAGGCCATCTATTACGCCGCTCGCGAATTGGTGCGCAACGCTGCCAAACATGCTTTTGTAGGAGACAACGGTGGGAGCCGACGGGTGACCCTTCGGGCGTGGTTGGGCGAGGGGACGGTGCAGCTTTCGGTGGAGGATAACGGCAGGGGCGTGATGGCCGCGGGCGAACAGGGGCGGGGCTTGAGTCTGCACGGCGCATTGATGGCCGTCGCCGGGGGATCGCTGGCGCTGGAGAGTATGCCAGGGCGCTACACCCGGGGCGTTTTACAGATGCCGACCAGCAGTCATGCGCTATGAAATGATGCTCGTGGCATAGAGCGCCAGTTACGAAAAGGGGGCTCTGGGAATTGGGATACCGCTCCCTGGCCCGTATAATAGAGAGTGAAACCGCCGATTTCACTCCTTGGCTTCGCTCTCATGTCCCGGAATCTTCATACCTTGCGCATTTTCAGCGGCAACGCCAATCCCGTTTTGGCTGAAGAAGTCGCAAACCTCCTTAACCGTCCCCTGGGACGCAGCATCGCCCGTCGTCTGCCCGATTCCGAAATCCATATACTCATTGATGAACTGGTGCGGGATGACGATGTTTTCATCATCCAGCCCTGTTCCATGCCTGTCAACGACAACCTCATGGAGCTGATTCTGTACATCGATGCGTTTCGGCGGGCCTCGGCGCACAGCATCAATGTCGTGGTTCCCTACTATCCCTATGCCCGCCAGGAGCGTATGGCCCGCGGGCGGGAAGCCATCAGCGCTCGGGTCGTGGCCAACATGTTGGAAAATGTGGGCGCATCTCGCGTCATCTATGTGGACATCCACGCCGAAGCCACCCAGGGGTTCTTCAACATTCCGGTTGATCCGCTTTCGGCCATGATGCTATTCGCCGCTCATCTCCAAAAGCAGGATTTGATCGATCCGGTGGTGGTGGCTCCTGATGTGGGGCGGGCCAAGCTGGCTGGCCGTTTCGCACGTCTGTTGGATTTGCCGCTGGTGCTGATGCACAAACGTCGCATCAGCTTCACCAGCACCGAAACTACCGCCATCGTAGGCGACATCGAAGGGAAAACGCCCATCGTCTTCGACGATCTCATCGCCGGAGGCAGCGTGCTCACCCAGGTGAAGAGCCTGGTGGATGCGGGCGCCCGGCCCGAAGTCATTATGACCATCACACATCCCGTGTTGCTGCCCAGCGCGCTGGAGCGGCTGGGTGAAGCCGATTACATCAAGAAACTCATCGTCACCAACACCATCCACGTGCCAAAAGAAAAACAGCATCCCAAGCTGGAAGTGCTTTCCATCGCCCCCATGTTGGCCGATGCCATCTTCCGCATCCATAGCGGCGAATCCATGTCGCCGTTGATGAAGCATCAGGGATGAGCCTTTTGGCGTGATGCTTTGCATTTCTGGAGATTCCCATGTTCAAACGAGATCAACGTCCCGAGCCCGATCGCATCGATGTCATCATTGGCGAAAGCGCCGTCATCAGCGGTGAAATCCGCTGCGAAGCGTCGGTGCGCATCGATGGCGTCATGGAAAACGGACGCATCGAGACCCTGGGCAACGTCATCATCGGCCCCAACGCCCGGGTGCTGGCCGATATCCAGGCCAAAACTGTCTCCGTCTCGGGCGCATACAAAGGCGACCTCACGGCCCAACGCGTCGAGCTGCTGGAGGGCGGGCGCATGTGGGGAGCCATTCGCGTCGGGTCATTTTTGCTGGATGAAGGTGCGTACATGCACGGCGAATTGATCATGCTCGGCGAAGAAACGCCCGAAAACCCCTTTGAGCCTGAGCCGGAAGCCGGGCCCGAGCAAGCGGCGGAGGCAGCCGCCGACGATACGTAAATAGAACGCAGATGACGCAGAATCTGTTTTCGACCAGGAAACTTTACCCCCAGTGCGCTGGCTGCGTTGCAACTTCTTCAATCGGAATAGGACGCCGCCCAACTCATTCTGGACACCCTAATAAAAAGACCAGCCTCTGGAGGGAGGCCGGTCTCGAAGACGTTGCAGCGTGCGTTTGGAAAATCTGTATCAATTCGCCGAAAGTTTTCGCTTCGGCCGAAGCGCAGTTTAGGCGACGGCTACAGGTGCATCGACGGGCAATATCTCATACTCGTAGCTTTTCTCGCCCGAAGTGGAGCTGGAGACGGTGCAATAGCGTTCGTGGGCCAGATAAATGGCTGTCTCCATGATTTTGTCTGTTACGCCTTCGCCTTTGATGCGATAAACAAGGTGATAGTGGGTGAAGGTCATGGGCCATTCGTCGATATGTTCGCCCGTGACCTCGATCTCGAAAAACTCGATGTTCAGGCGTTTCTTGTGCATGACCGCGATGATTGTCGTTCCCATGCAACCTCCCAGCGCGGCCAGCAGCAGATGGCTGGCGCCCATGGATTTGCCGGACGGGTTCGGGCCAGTGACGCCCACCGCGCCACCTTCGTCATTGTCGTAGGCGATGAATTCACGGTCTTTGGTCCAGCGCAAGGTTACTTTTTTTGTCATCAGTCGATAACTCCTCTCTGGGTATGAAGGATTCAAGGATGGCTTGCATACTTGGATGCACTCAATAGCGATTTCATTACAATACAAATCGAAACAACTGCTCAGATAGCAGGATTTGGCCTCGAAAACGTCTTGATGCGAAGGCCCGAGAGAACGAAGGCAATGTGGGTTTGCAGGTCGCCAGTGGCGGACCTTCTGGCGGCGAGGCGTTCATCCGCCACCCGCTACAAAGATCGACAACTTTTTCTCGATCTGAATGCATTAGCGCCTAACTCGGACAAGCCGGAACCAAAAGCTAATCTCACGCAAAGTCGCCAAGGCGCTAAGTTTTTCTTTGCCTCTTTCTTCCTTTGCGGCTCAGCATCTTTGCGTGAGACATTTTCTTGTCCAGTGGGCCAGGATGCCATTGATAAGGCGCTAATATCCCAGTGTGGCGATCATCACCGCTTTGATGGTGTGCAGGCGGTTCTCGGCCTCATCGAAGACGATGGACGCTTCGGATTCGAAGACATCATCGGTGACTTCCATGGCCTCAATGCCGAATTTTTCGTAGATGTCTTTGCCCATCTGCGTGTCGGTGTTATGAAAGGCTGGCAGACAGTGCATGAATTTGACGTCGGGGTTGCCGGTCATTTCCATGGTTTTGGCGTTGACCTGGTAGGGCAGCAGCAGCTCGATGCGCTGGGCCCACACCGAATCGGGCTCGCCCATCGAGACCCAAACATCGGTGTAAAGAAAATCCGCACCCCTCACGCCGTCCTCCACGCTCTCGGTCAGGGTGATGCGAGCGCCAGTTTGTCCGGCGATAGCCTGGCATGTTTCGACCAGCTTCTCATTCGGCCAAAGATGTCTGGGAGCGCAAATGCGCACGTCCATGCCCAGCTTGGCGCCTCCCACCAGCAGCGAGTTGCCCACATTGTTGCGGGCGTCACCCAGAAAACAGTAGGATATCTCCCGCAGGGGCTTGTTGCTATGCTCGGTCATAGTGAGCGCATCGGCCAAAATCTGGGTGGGGTGCCATTCGTCGGTGAGCCCGTTCCACACGGGCACGCCCGCATACTCCGCCAGTATCTCCACATTCTCCTGGGCAAAGCCGCGGTACTCGATGCCGTCGTAAACCCGGCCCAGAACCCGGGCGGTGTCTTTCATCGTCTCTTTTTTGCCAATGTGGGAACCGGTGGGCCCGAGATAGGTGACATGCGCTCCCTGATCCAATGCCGCCACTTCGAAAGCGATGCGGGTGCGCGTGGAGCTTTTTTCGAAGATAAGAGCGATGTTCTTGCCCCTCAGGCGCTGCTGTTCATAGCCGCCATATTTGGCCGCCTTGAGATCTGCAGAGAGTTCGAGTAGAAACATGATCTCCTTGGGCGTGAAGTCCAGAAGTTTGACGAAGTTGCGATTTCGCAGGTTGAAAGGCATTTGTATGACTCCGAAACAGAAATGAGAGACGGTTGAAAAGTCGGTTATTCATTTTATCTCATTTCCCGCACATCGCGCACGCCTGGCGAAAAGCAGGCGGAATGCTTTTCATTAAATTGGATTTGTTGTTATTGTTATTGTTACACAAAGCATTGATTCCTGGTTCAGTTTGTGGTATGCTTCAGTGTCCTGTCCCTCACATGGTTTCATTCCGGAGTCATTACTTTATGGTTTTGAGAGAACGCATCTCTGAACATACCTATGTCTTTCGCAGCAACATGTATGCGAAAGTCAATGCAGGATTGATCACCACTCCCGAAGGCTGCATATTGATCGACACCCTGCCATATCCCGAAGAGACGGAGGAGATTGTTCATTTCGTGCGTCGACGATTGCGCTCGAACGTGAAGTACATCATCCTGACCCATTCTCACGCCGATCACGTCTATGGCGCATACCTGTTTCCCGAAGCGGATGTCATCGGGCATTTGTACTCGCGCAAACTGTTGCTCACCCAAACCCGCCCGGCCCTGACCAAGGCCCGCCAAACCAATCCCGCATTGGCTGATGTGCGTTTGCGCCTGCCCGCCATCCTCATGGAGAAAGAGGCGGCGGTGCGGCTGGGGGGAGCCACGTTGATCATGCGCCATGCGCCCGGCCACGCGCCCGACGTCATCAGCGTCTATTACAGGGAAGAAAAAGTGCTGTTCGCCAGCGACGCCATGATGTCGATTCCCTATTTCGTCTATGGTGATATCAACGATCTGCGGCGCACCTTGCGCGAGCTGATGGAGGCGTCGCCCCTGGAGGACCTGGTGCAGGGGCACGGCGATGTGCTGTTGCGGGGCGAGGTGAAAACTGTCATCGAGACGCATCTGGCCTATCTCGATAAACTGGAAGCCCATGTCGATGATGTGATCGCCAGGCGATTGGGTAAGGAAGCGCTCCTGAGTCTGGATGTCGGAGAGTGTGGCATCTCACATATTGCGCTGGAGGGTTTGGCTCCCCGCCTTCATCGCGAAAATCTCATTGCGCTTTACACGCGTAAGATCAAGCGATTGAAGCAGAGCCAGACCAAGCAGAAGCAGGCCGCCTGAAAATCTGTGTGTATCAGATATTTCGGCATTCCATTTACATTCGTTATTGATTAACGTGTACTCGCTCATGCCTTCTGTTTTATCAGGCTTTGCTCATAAAAAGACTGGCGGTTACGCCAAAAGCGTATAAAACAACGCCAAACGGTGCTGATCATGCCTCCATCCATTCCTCGCGGCGTCGCCGACTATTTCGGCGGCCCGGCCCGGCAACGACGCCAGATCGAAGCTTCGCTTCGGGCGCTGGCCCGCGCCTGGGCCTACAACGAGATCATTCCCCCTGTTTTCGAATACGCCGAGACCCTGACCACCGAGACGGGCGGGCAATTGGCCGAAGACCTGTATCGCTTTTTCGATCGCGATGGCCGGGTTTTGGCCCTGCGCCCGGATCTCACCATCCCCACCGCCCGCATCGTCGGCTCAAAGCTCTACGATCAGCCGCTGCCCCAGCGTTACTTCTACGCCGGGCCCGTCTTTCGCTACGAGGAGCCTCGGGCCGGACGCCAGCGGGAGTTCTGGCAGGCGGGCGTCGAACTCATCGGCGCAGCCTCGCCCGACGCCGACGCCGAGGTGCTGGCGCTGGCCGCGCTGGCCCTGCAGACTGTGGGCCTCGCCGAATTCCGTTTCAGTCTCGGACATCTGGGCTACTTCCACGGTCTCATCGCCCATCTGCGACTGGATGACGCGGCCATCGCCCGACTGCAAAACGCTCTGGATCGCAAGAGCCTGGATGATGTGCGGGCGTTGGCCGACGCCTGGTCGCTGATCCCCCCCGAGCGGGACGCGGTGCTGGGGCTGTTGGCGTTATCGGGGCCCCAGGGGGATGGCGTTTTGAGCCAGGCCCGCGCATTGGCCCTTAATCCTCAAATGCTGGACGCCGTGGCCCGGCTGGAAGCGGTCGAAGTCCGGCTGGATCACTATGGGGTCAAACGCTTTTTCGATATCGATCTAGCGGATGTGCGGGCCATGGATTACTACACCGGCATCACCTTCAAGGCCTACACGCCCGGCATCGGCTTCTCTGTTGTCAACGGCGGCCGCTATGACAATCTCGTGGGCGAATTCGGGCCGGACTTGCCCGCCGTGGGCTGCGCTTTCTACATCGATCGTCTGCTGCTGGCCCAGACGCGGCAAGGGGGGCCCCCTGCCGACCCGCTGCCCGATCTTCTTATCCTGCCCTGCGAGTGTGGTGAGCACATCGAACTGGCCCGGACTGCACGCGCCGCGGGCCTCAGCGCCGCCATCGCGCTCGGGCCCGAAGTCCCCGCCCGCTATCCCCTGCGCGTCTATTGCGAATGCGATGGCTCGGTGACTCTTGAAGACCCTCGTGGCACGCGTACCCTCCCCATCGACGATTGGCTGGATGCGGTGGCATCGCCTCGACTCGTCTCTGAACTCTGAACGCCTATGTCCGCCCTCACCATTGCTCTTCCCAAAGGCCGCATGGCCGATGAATCCCTCACCTGGCTGCGACGCGCCGGGTGGTCGCCGCCGCGTTCGGTGGATGATCGCAAGCTCGTCATCCCCAGCATCGACGGCAGTCTCAACTACCTGCTGGTCAAGCCCATGGACACGCCGGTTTTCGTAGAACAGGGCGCGGCGGACATTGGCATCGCCGGGCTGGATGCCGTGCGAGAACGGGCCGCGGATGTGTATGAGCCGCTGCTGCTGCCATTTGGCCACTGTCGACTTTCGGTGGCCGCGCCCGCAGACCGTCCGGAGCATCCACTACGCCTGGAAATCAGCCCGCGTGTGGCCACCAAATATCCGCGATTGGCCGAGCAATACTTCCGCGGCCGCGGTGTCTCCGCCGAGTTCATCTACCTCAATGGATCGGTGGAATTGGGCCCCCTGGTCGATCTGGCCGATCTCATCGTGGATGTGGTGCAGACAGGTGAAACCCTGCGGGCCAACAATCTGGTGGAATTGCGGGAGATCATGCCTTCGCAGGCCGTGCTCATCGTCAATCGCGCCAGCTACCGCCTTCACGCCCATATCATCCAGCCCCTGCTGCGGGCGTTGCAGGCGGTGTTGTAAGCAAGCGTCTGAAAATCACTTTTCTTTTGTAACTGCTGACATGGCCCCGTTCACTCGGCACGGATACGAGGAACCACGGATAAAATCTTTGCCTGAAAAATTTTTCTGCAAACCAGCGGCTCCCTCCTCTGCAAAGGAGCGAAGCGACTGGCGGAGGAGGGCCGGGGAGGAGGCCAGACTCTGCCGAGCAAGGCTGGTTCTTTTGGATTTCAGGGGGTGAGATGCCGGGCGGACGTGGCGAACGCCACTATGACCGATTGAGCCGCAAGGCTTACGGACATAACACAAACTGTCCAAACATGACCGGATCATTCCGGGCCGGTGGGAGTCCAGTGCAGCCAGCCGTCGTTGCGGGCGTCCTGCTCGCGGCAGAACCACGTATCAGCCCGCTGCGCTGCATAGATTTCATCTCCAGGCAGCACATACAGCTTCATGCCGTCCAGCCGCGCTGCATAACCTTTGATCTTGCATCCTGTTGGCGGCTGAACGCAGCCGTGCAGGCAGGGAATGGGCGTTGGGGTCGGGGTGGGCAGAATCTTGCCCGAGACAGTCACCTTGTCCGAGATCAACAACTTGTCGCCGGGATGCAGTTCATCCGGGTCCTTCAGCTCGTTCACAATCGCCAGCGCGTCCACATCCACGCCCGTCTTTTTTGCTATCGCCCACAGCGTATCGCCTGGCTGCACCTCGTAGTAGCGCGGCGTGGGCGCGACGGGCGTTTCGATCTGGACGGCCGGCGTCTCGTTTGTGGGCGGACTGGGCGGCCAGTCGTTGCAGGCCGTCAGCAGCCATGTGACGATGATAAGGAAGAAAATCGCCCGCTTCATGATCCGTCAATCTCCGTCCTGCGTTGACGATTTGGCGTTGATCGCCGCAGCGTTATTCTCGTCGGGGAGCTTTACGAGTTGCCGCGGCGGCGGCAGCTCTGGTTGCTGCACCAGGCGCCGCACCCGGGGCGTCGTGTCACAATCCGCCAGGTCTTGCACCTTGCGCCCAAATCGACGGCGCATCCAGCTTCGGGCCCGGGCGGCCTGTGCGTTATCTTTCGGCAGCGCGAGGAAATAGCTTTCGGCGGGCGCGTCTTCGGCGCCCGCGGGCAGACAATATCCCCGCAGACGGCCCGCAGGAGGGAGCCTGGCGGCATCGACAGGGAACACCTCCTCCAGCATTCGCGGACATCTGGGATTGAACTTGCCTGGCATCCAGTCGCAGACGGGAATGGTACGCACATTAGGAGGCGGCGCGAAGCCCTGGGGCAGGGAGGCTCGAGTGTGGCCCAACACATCGAACAGGGCGGGATTGGCCCACACCGCCTCCATCACGTCGTGCCAGATGGGGCCCGCGGTGTAAAGACCGATGGCCTTGCTCATGGGCCGACCATCGCTGTTGCCCGTCCACACGCCCACCGCGAGATAGCGCGTGAAACCCACCGTTAGATTATCCCGCCAGCCATCGGTGGTGCCCGTCTTCACAGCGGTGATCTGGCTGGTGTCCAGAGGCGAAGGACGCCGGAACATCATGTTGCGGGCGCGGGCGTCGCTGAGCACGCTGGCGAGTTGATAGGCGGCCACGGCCGAGATGGCGCGTCGCTGCTCCTTTTGCGGCTCCGCCCGATAAATCACCTTCCCGCTGCCATCCTCCAGCAGCATGATGGGATGCAGGGGCGTGTAAACGCCTTCGTGGGCGATGGTGGCGAAGGCGTGAGTCAGCTCCAGCAGGGGAACCTCGTAGCCGCCCACCGCCAGAGAGAGACCATATTCACTGGCGGGTTTACGCCACGCTTCGATCCCCAGCTTCTTCGCCGTATCCAGCATCGCCGGAACGCCAACCTGATCCAACAGCTTTACAGCGGGCACATTCAGGGAGTTCGATAGCGCCATGCGCAGCCGCAAAGGCCCGTAATAGCGCCATGTGATGTTGTGGGGTGTGTAGCGCAGCGACCCGGCCAGTTTATAACTCACCGGCTGATCCCAGATGACCGACGCCGGACTCCAGCCTCGATCGAAAGCCGCTGCGTAGAGCACGGGCTTGATGGAAGAGCCCGGCTGCCGCGGCTCGATGGCCATATTCACTTGCCCGTCGATCTCCTTGTTGTAGAAATCGACGCTGCCAACCATGGCCAGAATGCCGCCATCCACCGGATTCAGGATGACCACCGCGGCGTTGTTGAGATGATATTTTTCTCCCACCGATTGCACCTGAGCCCGGGCGATGCGCTCCGCCAGAGCCTGATAGCGCACATCCAACGAGGTGTGCGCCTGATAGCCCCAATGAATGCTCTCGGAGCCAAATCGTTCGATGAGAATGGAGCGGATGTAATCGACGAAGTGAGGGGCCCGGTTGGGCGGGCGCTGATAGGGCTGAAAATGCACCGGCTGCGCCTGAATCGCCGAGGCCTGAGATTCGTTGATGACGCCCGCTTCGACCATCAGTGAAAGCACCACTTTCTGTCGCTCCATCGCAGCCTGAGGATGCAGCAGCGGGTCGTATTGCACTGGCGATTGGGGCAATCCCGCCAGCACAGCGCATTCCGCGGGCGTCAATTCGGATAGAGGCTTGTTGAAATAAGCCTCGGCCGCTGCCGCCGCGCCATACGCCCGATGACCATAGTAGACCATGTTCAGATACATGGCGAGGATCTCTTCCTTGGTGTAATACCGTTCGAGATCGATGGCCAATTGCGCTTCTTTCATTTTACGCGTCAGAGTCTGCTCATAACGCTCGTTTGGCGGCATAAAGAGCAGCCGGGCCAGTTGCTGGGTGATGGTGCTTCCGCCCGAAACGATCTCCTCGGCCTGCGAATTTTGCCAGGCCGCCCGCACAATAGCGAAATAATCGACGCCGTGGTGGACATAAAAACGTCGATCTTCTGTGGCGATAGTCGCCTGGATCAAAAAATCGGGGATTTCGTCATAGCCAACGATGGTGCGCCGCCCCAGATCATCGAACTCGGCCAGAACCTCCCCGCGACGGTCATAAATGCGCGTGGTCTGAAATGGCGTCTCGTCGCTGAGCCAGGTGATCATCGAGACGACCCGGGCCGCGTCCGGCCCCGCCGTCGGATTTTCATTGGCAGAGACGGGCGGGGCGACTATGCTGACCAACAGCAATCCTAGCGTCAGAAATGCA
Organism: Anaerolineae bacterium; assembly: GCA_026992375.1. Taxonomy (GTDB): domain Bacteria; phylum Chloroflexota; class Anaerolineae; order J102; family J102; genus M2005. Next base: position 7,374 of record JALXAF010000141.1, on the reverse strand, counting down.
CGCAGCGTCGTGCGCAGCCATCGTCGATATCGTGGAGGATACGCCATTGTCATGAATCAGGAATGAATGCCAGGGACGGCGCTTCGATGGAAAATGGGGGAATTGAGGCGAGGCGGTCTTCCCATCCTTCGTCTTCGTTTTTCGGTCATCCTGTGGCCCCTCTGCGCGGTTCGATAGCGATTGGCGAAGGGGGAAGAATGCGCTTATTCACTTAAGACGGAAATATCGCTGAAAAGATACGATAAATGTCACCAGAAATTGGAGCGTCTCGAAATCACATGCTGTATTCTATCACGACTTTGAAAATGTCCCGAACCGACCCGAAGCCGTCTTGCCCATCGCGCTCTCTTGCACTACAATGGCGATATGCAGAGCGTTTTCCTCATCACGCTGGTCTTTTTGGTCTGGGCGGTCCTTCACAGCATTCTCGCTGATTATCGCATCAAGGGGCGGTTTCGCCGACGTTTCGGCGACAAGACCTATCGCTGGTATCGTCTGGGCTATAACATTTTCGCCACGCTTAGCTTTGTGCCCGTCTTCGCTGCCTATTGGCTGACGCCCGACCGCGCCTTGTGGGGCGCGCCCGCGCCCTGGGGCTGGCTGATGCGCGGGGCGCAGCTCGCAGGACTGGTTGGGCTCGTCGCTGCGGTCTTCGAGACCGATGTGGGCGAGTACGCGGGCCTGGCCCAGCTCCGACCTGGCTGGAGCCCCGATCACAAGGAGCCCATGCGGCTTTCGGGCCTTTACTGCCTGGTGCGGCATCCCATCTACTTCTTCAGCCTGCCCCTGATCTGGCTTTCGCCCGCCCTCACCCGCAATGGCCTGACCCTCGCCGTTCTCTTTACCCTCTACTTTTACTTTGGCGCAAAGCACGAAGAAACGGGCCTGCGCGCCGAGTTCGGGCCTGTTTACGACGCATATCGCCAGCGCGTGCCCATGCTGCTCCCCCGTCTGAGGCGATGTCAAGGCCTCGCGCCCGTCCCCTCCTCGGATAAATGAGGACATTCGCAATCCCAAATCCGCAATCCCAAATCCCAGATCCTAAATCCGCAATCCCAAATCCCCCCATGCCTTCATCCGTCACCGTCGTGGGCGCGGGCCTGGCCGGGTCCGAAGCGGCCTGGCAGCTCGCCAATCGCGGCGTCACCGTGCATCTTTATGAGATGCGCCCGCACAAAACCACCGAGGCGCATCAAACCGACCAATTCGCCGAGCTGGTGTGCTCCAACTCGCTGGGCGCGCGCTCGGCGGATCGGGCCATGGGGCTGCTGAAGGAGGAGCTGCGGCGTCTGGGCTCTCTGATTATCGCGGCCGCGGACGCCAACGCCCTGCCCGCAGGGGGTGCGCTGGCCGTGGGACGCGAAGCGTTCAGCGCCTACGTCACCCGGGCCATCAGCCAACACCCCAACATCATCATCCACCGGGAGGAGGTGACCGACATCCCCTCTGGCCCGACCCTCATCGCCACCGGGCCCCTCACCTCCGCGGCCCTGGCCGAACGCATCCGCGAGCTGGCGGGCCAGGAGTATCTCTCTTTCTACGACGCTTTGGCTCCCATCGTCACCCTTGAGTCCATCAAAATGCCTCCCTGCTGGCGGCAATCCCGTTATGATCGAGATAGCGGCGAGAGCGGCGGCGATTACATCAATTGCCCCATGAACGAGGAGGAGTACCGGGCCTTTGTGCAGGCCCTGCGCGAGGCCGAACGCATCCCGTTGCGGGAATTCGAGGCGAAGGATGAGAAATTTTTCGAGGCCTGTCTGCCGGTGGAGGTCATCGCCCGGCGGGGGGATGACGCGCTGGCCTTCGGGCCCATGCGCCCGGTGGGGCTGCGCGATCCTCGCACAGGCAAGCGGCCTTTCGCCGTGGTGCAATTGCGGCAGGATAATCTGGCGGGCACGCTCTACAACCTGGTGGGCTTCCAGACCAACATCCGCTGGCCCGAGCAAAAGCGCATCTTTCGTATGATCCCGGGCCTGGAGCAGGCCGAGTTCGTACGGCTGGGCCAGATGCACCGCAACACCTTCATCAACTCGCCCGCGCTGCTTCGCCCCACCCTGCAATGGCGCAATCGGGATGATCTCTTCTTCGCCGGGCAGCTCATCGGCACGGAAGGCTATGTAGGCTCCACCGCGGGCGGATTGCTGGCGGGCATGAATCTGGCGCGGCTGGTCGCGGGCCAGGAGCCCTTGGTCATGCCCCGGGTGACCATGATGGGCGCGTTGTTCCACTATGTCACCCATGCCGAGCCCAAAGACTTCCAGCCCATGAAGGCCAATTTCGGCATCATGCCGCCCTTGCAGTCCAGGGTGCGGCGCAAGCGCGAGCGTTATCAGAAATACGCTGAGCGGGCGCTGGCCGCCCTGGAAAGCTGGATGGCCGAACATCACCTCCAATCTTCCCAGACAAGCCGGAACCAAAAAAGCTAATCTCACGCAAAGGAAAAAGAGGCAAAGAAAAGCTTAGCGCCTTGGCGTCTTTGCGTGAGACATTTTCTTGCTCAGAGGGCCAGGATTTCATTGATAAGGCGGCTGACGGGGGAAGGCTGGGGAGGAGGTAAAGTTCTGGCGGCCTGGATGGGAATGCTATGCGCCATGCACCCTTTGTTCGGACTTTCCTCGACGCGTCGGCTTGTCAAAAAGGGATATCAAGACTAAAATGGTGACACGCTGCACGAACGCCGTGCAGTTGCAATCCGACAAATTTCATCAGGTGCACGATTATGACACGCGATGACGCCAGATTGAAAAGACTGCTCGAGGAAGAGAAATCCAAGTTAGAGGATGACATCGCTCATCTGTCGAGTATCAAATATCGACGCATCACATCCAGCAATCACATGGCCGAAAGCGCCACAGCGGCTTACGATCAGGCCAGCAACCAGGCGTTGCTCAAACAATTGCAGCATCGGCTCAAACGGGTCGACCGGGCCCTGGCCAAATTCGAGAATGGCACCTACGGCTATTGTGAGAATTGCGGCAAGCCCATCGATTTCGCCCGGCTCAAGGCCCTGCCCGACGCCCGCTTCTGCCTGCAGTGCCAGCGGGAGCGAGAGACCATGGGCGGGCGTCATCTTGGCCCCCGCGCGCTGGAGCAGGGTGATATCTAGCCCATGAACAGACAGACAAAATACGCAATCCTCACCCTGGGCGTGGCCGCGCTGGCGCTGCTGGTCGATCGCCTTAGCAAGATGTGGGTGCTGAACAACATCCCCCTTTACGGCGAAATGGCTCCCATTCCGGCGCTATACCCCTACTTCAGCTTTCTGCACAGCGCCAACACGGGCGTCGCATTCGGACTGTTCCAGGGCGGCACCTTCATCTTCACCATCATCGCGGCTGTGGCCGTGGCGGCCATCGCCATTTACAGCTTCCGCAGCGGTGCTGAGTCGCTTCTGATGTCCATCAGCCTGGGCCTGATGCTGGGCGGCGCTGCGGGCAATCTGTGGGATCGTCTGGCCTACGGCGCAGTGGTGGATTTCATCAAGGTGCAGGCTTCCAGCACATTGGTCTGGCCCATGTTCAATCTGGCCGATTCATCCATCGTCGTCGGCACAATCCTGCTCATCCTCTATTTCTTTCTGGATGAACGCAAGGAGCGCCAGAAACAGCAGCGAACCAGCAACACGCCCAGCGTTTCCTGACCTCCCATCCCTTTTGCTTTGATCTCCCAACGCCGCCATCCCGTCGGCGTTTTTTCTTGCTCACGCCTCCGCAAAAACGATGGACCATCGATTCGCCGTCACCGAACCGCACCCGCGACTGGATCGCTTTCTGGCCGCTCGCTTGCCCGATCATTCCCGGGCCGAGGTGCAGCGCTGGATCAAGGAGGGGCTGGCGCAGGTCAATGGCAGGCCGGGCAAACCGGGCATGGCTCTGAAACCGGGCGATGTGGTAGCCCTGGCCATCCCGGAACAACCTCCGACCGAACTCCTGCCCGAAGACATTCCGCTGGTCATCCTGTACGAAGATGAGGACGTGATCGCCATCGACAAGCCCGCTGGCATGGTGGTGCATCCGGCCGCGGGCCACAGCAGAGGCACGCTGGTCAACGCCATCTTGTGGCATTTCCCCGATATCGAGGGCGTGGGCGAAGGGGGAAGGCCGGGCATTGTGCACCGGCTGGACAAGAACACCTCGGGCGTCATCCTGGTGGCGAAAAATCCGCGGGCGCACCGCCATCTGCAGGCCCAATTCAAAGACAGAACCATCGAAAAGACCTATCTGGCGCTGGTGCACGGGCATCTCTCGCCCGAACGCGGCATCATCGACGCGCCCATTGGACGACATCCCCGCCATCGCAAGCGCATGGCTGTCGTAGCCCCGGGCAAAGGCCGCGAGGCCCGCACCGAGTACGAGGTCATCGCCTATTACGACGCCAACACCCTGGTGGCGGCCCACCCCCTCACCGGGCGCACTCACCAGATCCGGGTGCATCTCGCCTCGTTGGGGCATCCGGTGGTGGGCGATACGGTTTACGGGCGACGGGACGCGTATCGGCTGGGGCGGTTCTTCCTGCACGCCCATCGCATCCGCTTCCGCCGTCCCGCCGATGAGGCCCTCGTGGAACTGGTCAGCCCCCTGCCGCCCGAACTGCAAGCCCTGCTGGACGCTCTCTCATAACGCCCCCCGACGGTGCGCTGCTCCTCCCATACGTCGGCCTCGTTATGATATCCGGCCCGCTCCCAGAAACCGGGTTTGTCCACCGCCGAAAATTCCAGCGCCGCAGCCATTTGGATCCTTTCTAAAATAAGGCGTCTTTAGATCATGCGTTCATCTCCCGATGAGGAACCTGATGACAGCCGCGGCAGCGGGCCTCGTAGGCTTCCGCTGCACCAATCATCACGACCGGGTCTTCGTAAAAGGCCGGTTTGCCGTCGATGAGGCGCTGGGTGCGGCTGGCCTCGCCGCCGCAGACCATGCAGATGGCGTGCAGCTTGCGCACGCTCTCGGCTTTGGCCATGAGCGCGGGCATGGGCCCGAAGGGCTCGCCGCGGAAATCCAGGTCCAGCCCGGCCACGATGACGCGTTTGCCCTGCAATGCCAGGGTTTCGCACACATCCACCACGTTGTCGTCGAAGAATTGCACTTCGTCGATGGCGATAACCAGGGTGTCGGGCTCCAGATGATCGAATATCTCGGCGGCGTCGTTGAGTACAACGCCCTCCCACTTTGCGCCATCGTGCGAGGCGACCGTGGTGACGCCGTAACGATTGTCGATGGCGGGCTTGAAGAGCTGCACTTTCTGACGGGCGATGGCGGCCCGGCGCAAGCGGCGCAGCAGCTCCTCGGTTTTGCCGCTGAACATGGAGCCGCAAATCACTTCTATCCAGCCGCTGTTGGGGCGAAGATGTCTATCGGGCATGAAGCACCTCTGTTTCGAAAATAACGTTGCGTTGGTTTGCCAGAATGGTCTCAAGCCCACGTTGGGCGAGCTTGCAATGGGCGTGATGCGTAATTCGTGATGCGTGAGATCGTTACGCATCACGAATTACGCATTAGGGGATTGGCTTCTCGTTCCGCCCTGGCTACGAGGCGATTTCATTCGTATCGGCAAACTCTTCTGCAAAGAAAAGGGCAGGAACGAAAAACGCTCCTGCCCTGATGTTCGATGCTGCGGGGTCTAGTGCTTGAGTTCGGCCAGGGCTTTCTCGTAGGCCTTGTCGTAGGCCTCCTGAGCGTCCTCGCCCCGGGCCTTGGCCTTGCGAGCGGCCTCTTCGGCCAGTGCCCGGGCCTCGGCCTTGATGCGGGCCTGCGCCCGGATTTGATCCTTGGTGCGCAGACGACGCATGAAGCGTTCGACCTGACCAGCCGTATCGACGATGCGCTGCTCGCCCGTGAAGAAGGGATGACAGGCGGAGCAAACGTCCGTGTGGATTTCTTTCTTGGTGGAGCCAGTGGTCCAGGTGTTGCCGCATGAGCAAATGACCACGGCTTCTTCGTAATAGGTGGGATGGATGCCCTGTTTCATTTCTAGATTACCTCTGCAATTGTTCAGGCGACGCGCTCGGGATAAACGCTGACGCGCTTCTTGTCGCGGGTTTTGTGTTCGAACTTGACGAAACCATCGGCTGTGGCGAAGAGGGTGTGATCTCTGCCAACGCCAACGTTCTCTCCCGCGTCGATGCGGGTGCCGCGCTGCCGGATGATAATGGTGCCGGCGCGAACGAATTGACCATCGTAGCGCTTGACGCCCAGGCGCTTTGCTTTGCTATCGCGACCGTTCTTGCTGGAACCGCCACCTTTCTTATGAGCCATTTTCTTCGCTCCTTGTCTTGTCTAATCGGAATGGGAGATGCGGATCACGTTAAGCCGTGATGCTGTCGATGCGGAGTTGCGTGTACTTCTGCCGGTGTCCGGTCTTGCGGCGCAGGGTGGTGCGGCCGCTGTGCTTGAAGATGATGACTTTTTGGCCTTTGGCCAGACCCAGCACAGTGGCGGTCACCTTGGCCCCCGTCACCACGGGGCGCCCCACCTTCACGGCGTCGTCATCGCCGACCAGGAGCACATCATCAAATGTAACCTGGTCGCCCTCGGAGACGTTTTTTAGAAGTTCGACGTTGATGATTTCGTTTTCTTCGACGCGGTATTGCTTACCACCTGTTTTGATCACTGCGTACATAAGCTGCTTCCTTTCCGTACGGCGCCGGCAAAGCGGGACTTAGGGAGCCGTAGCGGCGTGAGGGATTTGTTTTTTTGGGATTTTAGCGTAGAAAAAGTGGGCCCGAAAGCCCACAACACATAATTATAAACCGATGCCGGTGAAATTGTCAAAGCGAGGGTTCGTCCAGAATCAACGACTCCCGCAGGATGGCGTGACGGCGATCCGCCAGGCCCAGCACGGCGATGACCTCGCTCACCCGGGCGTTGGCCTGGGAGCCCGCCTGCAAAGTCATGCGCACGCAGCCCGGCGCGTCTTCCAGGATATCGATGCTGAGGATGCGCGGGCGCAGATCGTAAGTCTTCTCAGGTTTCTTGAACCGGGGACGCAAAATCTCTCTGGCTGCCAGGACGTTCTGCACCCGCTCCGTTAGCTCCTCCTCCGACACATCCTCCCAACAAACGCGATAAACCGCGGCCCGCAGGCTGGCCTGCATGGCGGGAAGCTTTAGAGGAACCTCAACCAACGATTTGATGGCGAAACCACGGGGCAGGTTACGGGCGATGGGCGTCAGCCATTGCTCCGGCGCCACCCGGTCCGTCAGCCAGATGTCCACCATCTCGTCTTCGCCCGCCACGCCCACAGGCAGCGCCGACGCGAACTGGATGCGAGGTTGGGGATGATAGCCGTGGGAATAGGCCAGAGGCAGGTTCACCCGCCGGAAGACGCGCTCCCAGAAGCGGGCCAGATCCAGATGGCCGATATAGCGGGCGT
>JALXAF010000140.1 GCA_026992375.1 Anaerolineae bacterium | reverse complement strand
CGCGTCTTCACCACATCAGTCAGTTCGTCGATCTTCTTGCGGGAGAAGGACGCCGCGCCGGGCGCGCACAGAGCCTTGATCTGGCCGCCCGCGGCCGCTGTGTTGGCGAAGACGCCGAATTTGCTGTTTCGCATCGTGTCCGTCAGGTCCACCAGCTCCATACCATAACGTAGGTCAGGCCGATCGATGCCAAAACGATCCATGGCCTCTTGATAGGTGAGCACGGGGAAAGGCCGCTGCTGAATTTTCATATCGCTGACGCTTTCGATGAGCTGGATCAGCATGGTTTCGATCAACGCCCGCACGTCGCCGCTTTCCACGAACGACATTTCCATATCGAGCTGGGTGAATTCGAGCTGACGGTCGGCGCGCAGGTCTTCATCCCGAAAACAACGGGCGATTTGATAGTAGCGTTCATAGCCCGCCACCATCAGCAATTGCTTCATCTGCTGGGGCGATTGCGGCAGGGCGTAGAATTTGCCGGGGTGCAGACGGCTGGGCACCACAAAGTCGCGGGCGCCTTCGGGCGTGCTCTTGAGCAAGATGGGAGTCTCGATGTCCACGAAATCGTTTTGATCCATGTAATTGCGGATGAACGTGGTGATTTTGTGGCGCAGCACCAGATTTTTCTGCATCCGCTCGCGGCGCAAATCCAGATAGCGATATTTGAGCCGCACCTCGTCCCGCACGTCGGTTTCCTCGTTGATGGCGAAAGGCGGAGTCTTGGCCGTGTTGAGGATGTTGAGCTCGCTGACTTCCACCTCGATTTCGCCCGTGGCCAGGTTGGGGTTCACCAGGCCCTCGGGTCGGGCCCGCACCACGCCCGTCGCCTGGATGACATACTCGGGCCGCACTTCCTCCGCCAGACTATGCGCGGGCTCAGACACATCGGCGCTGAACACCACCTGCACCAAGCCCGAGCGATCTCGCAGATCGAAGAAGATGAGTCCGCCATGGTCGCGGCGACGATGCACCCATCCCGCCAGGGTGACGGTCTGGCCGACATGCTCTTTGCGGAGCAATCCGCAATTGATCGATTTCATCATGATGGCAATGAGTCCTCCGTAAAAAGACGCACGCCAGGGCAAAGACGGATGAATTCCTGTTCGCATCCTTGCGACCGGGCGTGCGATATCTCAATAAAACAAAAACCGCTGGCAGGGCCCAAGCGCCCGCGCGGCATCAAGCACCCATTATAGTCTCAAACCGCCCAACTGGCAAAATGATGTAACTGCAAAGGTAGCTGGCCTCCATCGTGCTCTTTTGCCACAAAGACACGACGGAATCGAAGACGCGAAGTCATCCCAAAAAACTCAATGATTAATGAACAATGATTAAAGGCTAAATCAGCGTAGTTTTCACTTCAATCATTACTCATTGATCATTGATAATGTCTCATGATCATGCAGGGCGGCGTTTCCCATCGCAGCCTTTGCCCGATGATTTTCGTTATGCTCCCCGACGTAGCTTTTTGACTAGCTTGGCCCAGGTCGAATAAAAGCGCACATGCCCGCCGCTGAGACGGCCTTCGATGCGGGCCGCGGCCAGGCTCTGGCGAAAGCTCTCTGTATCGTGGAAGGGGGGCATGAACATGATGGCCGTTCCGATCTCCCGCGCTGCATGAGCATCGCTGCCCGCGGTCATTAGCTTGCCGTGGGCCTTGGCGATCTCCCGTGCGCCGTCGTTATCGGCCTGGCGCAGACAACGGGCGTTCAGCGCCTCCAGCGCGTCCACCTGATCGATGATCTTCATCAACGATTCCCGCCCCAGGGCCGAGCCCATGCGCAAACTATCCAGGGGATGCGGGACGCCGATGACAGCGCCCTGGGCCTTGAGGCGGCGGATGGTCTCTTGCAGGGGCAGGCCGCGCGGGATCTCCTCGGTCATAAACCAGCCGATGAGCTCTCCCTCCTCGGTCTTGATCTCTTCCGCCGGAATGACCAGTTCGGGCGCGAGCGCCTGCACCGCGGCCACGCCCGCCATGGTGTTATGATCGGTGATGGCGATGCGGTCGATGCCTTTTTCGCGGCAGACCTGGACGATATCCTCCGGTCTGGCGAGGGAATCGAAGGATGCGCGGGTGTGGCAATGCAGCTCGACGCGCCAGAACTCGGTGGAGTCAGTCATAATCACAGGTATGAACTTCGGTTCGACAGGATTTCAGGGGGCATTGGCTTTACCAGACCCGCCGGATTGCATGAACATTGACAAGATAATCCGGTTATAGGCCCGGGGCGCTTCGCGCCCACCGCCAGCGCCGGGGGATAAAGTCCCCCGGCTAGAAACAGCGCCCCTGCGGGGCTAGCCGGATTTATCCGGCGCTGTTTTGTGGCCCGGCGACTTCCTCGCCGGGTGAACGTGGCAAATGCCATCATTGTCGATTTAATTGATAGCGCTCAAAAGTAGTGGGACGATTTTTGCAATGCTAGCAACCCAGCAGTGGGGGGAGGGCTCTCCGCCTGCAAAAACTTTGCAAATCAGCGGCTCCCTCCCCTGCAAGGGAGCGAAGCGACTGGCGGGGGAGGGGCCGGGGGGCGAAACTCCGGCGGCTTGGTCGGAAAAGGGAACGAATTTATGGACGCGTACTTAGCGCCTTGGCGACTTTGCGTGAGAGCAGCTTTTTGGTTCCGGCTTGTCCGGATTAGGGCGGGCGGGCGCATGGCCCGAGCCCACGCCTAATCCTACGCTCGATTCATTTCTTAAGCAATCTGCGGCAGGTTGGCCAGCGCCTTGGCCACTTCCTCCTCGGGTAGATCGTAATCCTCCAGCTTGCCCGCCAGATACGCATCATACGCGCTCATGTCGAAGTGTCCGTGACCGCTGAGGTTGAAGACGATGACCTTCTCCTCGCCCGTTTCCTTGGCCGCCAGCGCCTCGTCGATGGCCACGCGCACTGCATGGGCGCTTTCGGGCGCGGGTACGATGCCCTCGGCCTTGGCGAACAGAACGGCCCCCGCGAAAACCGAGTTCTGATGCACGGCCCGGGCCTCGATGAGTCCCAGATCGTACATGTGGCAGACGATGGGCGCCATGCCATGATAGCGCAGGCCGCCGGCATGGATGGGCGCGGGAATGAAGGAATGCCCCAGGGTGTACATCTTCATCAAAGGCGTCATCTCGCCGGTGTCGCCGAAATCATAAACGTATTGGCCCTTGGTCAGGCTGGGCGCGGCCGCGGGCTCCACCGCGATGATTTCGGTCTGTTTGCCATCGACGATCTTCTCTCGCACGAATGGCGCCACGAACCCCGCGAAGTTGGAGCCGCCGCCAATGCAGCCGATGAGCACGTCGGGCTCCTCGCCCGCCATCTGCATCTGCTTCTGTACCTCCTGCCCGATGACGGTCTGGTGCAGCATGACGTGATTCAACACTGAGCCCAGCGCGTATTTTTTGGCCCCACCACTGGTGGCCGCCACTTCCACCGCCTCCGAGATGGCTACGCCCAGGGAGCCTGGAGAATTGGGGTCTTTTTCCAGGATGGCCCGACCCGCGTTGGTGCGATCGGTGGGGCTGGCATACACCTCCGCTCCGAAAATCTTCATCAGGCTGCGGCGATAGGGCTTTTGCTGATACGATATCTTTACCATATAGACTTCCACCGGTAGATCGAACATGCTGCCCGCCATGGCCAGGGCGCTGCCCCACTGTCCTGCGCCTGTCTCGGTGGTCAGGGCTTTGGTTCCTTCTATTTTGTTGTAGTAAGCCTGAGCCACCGAAGTGTTGGGCTTGTGCGAGCCCGAGGGCGAGACGCCTTCGTATTTGAAGTAGATGTGGGCGGGCGTCTCCAGCGCCTCTTCCAGCCGCAGCGCACGGATCAGCGGGGTGGGCCGCCACATCCGATACACATCCAGCACGGGCTGGGGGATGTCGATGTAGCGATCGGTCGCCACTTCCTGTTCGATGAGCGACATGGGGAAGAGGGGGGCCAGATCGTCGGGCGTGATCGGCTGCAACGTGCCCGGATGGATCACCGGCGGCAGAGGCTCCGGAAAATCCGCCAGGATGTTGTACCATTGGGTGGGCAGTTCGCTTTCGGGGAGGAAGAACTTGTGCTTTCGGGACATTTTGCTACTCCTTTGGATGAAATGGGAATGGAAGGAAAAGGATGTGGGTCATTACAATTGGGAAAAGTAACTGCTAACGTAAAATCTTTTTGGAATGACTTCGTGTTTTCGTTTCCGTCGTGTCTTCGTGGCAAAAGAGGATGATTGGGGCCAACTACCTTAGCAGTTACCGGGAAAACAAAAATCCCCCACGCCATGACGGCGTGAGGGACGAATGAACAATTCCGCGGTGCCACCCTCGTTAGACTGACGAGATGCAATAAAAAAACCATCGTGAGATCGATGGTTCGTTGCTGCCAGTCTCACTCTGCGGATACGGCTCGATGAGCGATATCCAGCGCCCTGGTAACGGTGGCGTCTCCGGATCAGCCTACTGGCCCCTGGGGCTTTCGGTGATCAGCTCCCCGGCCCATTCTGCATCTGCGCTGATAGCGGCTTCGCAGCAACCGCCGCCTCTCTAAATCCCGCTTCGATGCATACTCTTCCGGTTCGCAGCCTTTTCGTTTATATGATTATGACGCAAGCATAGCACAAAGCTTTCCCGCTGTCAAATAAATTCGGATGTGTCCAAATTTCGGTTGGAGCAGGTTGTCGCACAGGCCGAGTGATGGATGTTCACAGATTAAATCGGCCATTGTGGCGTTTGTCACGTCCGCCCGGCGATGAAATCCCCTGGCGCTGGCTACGCCCGATCCTTGAAGTCGTTATCCCTGCGTCGTCCCAGATCCTGACAGGTGGGCTCGGGCCATACGAAATCGGGCAGTGCGTCGACCAGGGTTGAGTCGGACGCAGGGCGGGAGGCCAGACGCCCGGCGTAGGCCCATTGCAGTTCGCCGAAGAGGTCGATGTCTTCGGGAGCGAAATCGCCCGATTCCAGCTTGCGCATTTGGACCTTGACCTCACTGGGATATACGTCGGGGTTCATGCGCACATGCACCACCTGTCCTGTGGATGCCCGCCGCACGATGAACTCGCCGCCGCCTAGGGAGAGATCGATGATATGGGAGCCGAATCGGGCCCGGGCCCCGGTGAGATATGCGGCTACATCACCGCCGCAAGCCGAGTTGTTGGAGATGACGCTCAGATCGGTGCGGTCGATGACGCCCTCAGGAAAGAGCGCATCGAAAGCCGCGCGCAGCGCCACAGCAGCCTCCATCAGGCCGCCGCAGAGATGTCCGTGAAAGCGCACCAGGTCCGCCACGGTGATAATTTTTGTGCGGGCGTCGTAGCGCCCGTACTTGTGCAGCGTATCCCGCACCTGGAACTCGGGCAAGTGCGGGGTTCGGGCGAGCCAGTCGGGGAGAAGGGAAGATGTTGTCATGGTGTCGCCTGTCCTGGGAAAAATCGTTGTAAATCCTATAAAAACGCCCCGAAAGCGAACTCTCGGGGCGTTTTGTTATGGAGGGGATGAGCGGGTGTTACGGCTGGTTTTCGGCCAGAATCTCGTTGGCTTCTTTGTTCAGTTGCGCCAGGGTTTCGCTGACATCAGCGCCTTCGAGGATGGCGTTGTACGCTTCGGAAACCTTGTTGCGGACGACGTCGTAGCCAGCCACAGGCGGTTCGACTTTGCCGTATTTCAGCAGGCTAAAGGCAGTGGCGTAGGCGGGATTTTTGGCGAAGTAGTCGCCCAGTTCGGCCGCGGTGGACTTGCGAACAGGGAAGTAGTTGCTGATCTGGGCCCATTCGGCCTGCTGCTCGGGCTCGGTGAACCATTTGACGAACAGCCAGGCGGCCAGTTGCTCCTCATCGGAGGTCTTGGGAATGCTCAAGCTGGCGCCGTAAATGTCGACCACGGGGTCGGGCGTGGTGTGGGGCAGGGCCGCCACGGACCAGTTGAACTGGGCGCCGTCATTGACAGCGGACTTGTAGTAGGGCAGACCGGAGGAGGAGCCGATGGTGAAGAGCAGCTTGCCCACGCCGAAGTCGCTCTGATCGCCATATTTCTCGGCAATGATGTCGGCGCAGCCGTCCTTGTACAGGTCTTGCATGAACTGCATGGCGTCATGGGCTTCCGGCGTGTCATAGGTGAAGGCGCTCATGTCCGGGGTCATCAGATCGCCGCCGCGGCTGAAGACCATGGACGCGAAGCGGGAAGCATCGGTGGATATCTCATAGCCCATGGGCTTGGCGTCGGCCGGGCCTTTGGAGAAAGGCTGCTTGGTGGCGGCGCAGGCCATCTCGCGGAATTCATCCCAGGTTGTGGGTGGGCCATCATAGCCCAGCTCCTTCAGCCAATCAGCGTTGTAATACATGACCTCGATGGAGCGGTTGGGGGGGAAGCCCAGGCGCATGCCATCGAACTGCTGGCTGATGTCGGCGTTCAGGAAGGCGGGGAAGAAGTCGTTGAGCTCTTCATCGCTGAAGCCCCATTTCGGGCTGTGCACGTAGATGTTCATATCCACCAGCGCATCGGCAAGCTGCCAGGCGGCCGCCTGGTTTTGATAGGCGACGACCAGGCTGGGGACCTCGCCCGAGGCGATGGCGGCCAGCATCTTCTTGTAGATTTCGCCATAATGCCCCTGATATTCGCCGTTGACGGTGATGCCCCATTCATTGTTCGCATTGAAGCGGTCGATCATCTTTTTCAGACCCTCTTCGCGTTTACGGCTGTGCTGATACCAGTAGGTCACGGTCTGGCCGCTGGGGTCCACATCGGCCAGCGGATCCATTTCCTCAGGGCTGGGGGTGGGGGTGGCCACGACTTCTTTCTCGACGACCTCGGTCACCTTGACTTCTTTTTCGACAACCTTGGTCACCTCGACCTGTTTTTCGACCACAACGGTTTCTTTGATGACTTGGGGGGTGGACTGGGAGCAGGCGGCAAGAGCGAAAACAGCCACCAGCGCCAGGATGAGTAAAATGAGAATGCGCTTGTTCATGGGATACGTTCTCCTCCTGAAGAGACTGAGTGAGAGTTGGGGAAATGACAGATCGGTTTTATTGCGAGCGCCCGGAAGGCGATCTGCAACTGAATTATACAATTGGCCATTGGCAATTGACAATTAGCCGTTGGTCATTCTTTAGCCTTTCAGGCCCGTGGTGGCGATGCCTTCAGTGAATTGCTTCTGGGTGAAGAAGTAGAGGATGAGCACAGGCGCTGTCGTGATCACCGCGCCCGCCAACATCAGTTGCAGTTCGGGCCCGGCCTCGGAGATGAAGCTGTAAAGACCGACTGCAATAGGCCGCCAATCGGGCTTGCTGGTGACGACCAGGGGCCACACCAGGGCATTCCACGAGCCGATGAACTGGAAGATGATGACGGTGAAGAGCACGGCTTTGGAAAGGGGCAAGACGACCTGCACCAGAAAACGCACATGTCCGGCCCCATCGATGCGGGCCGCGTCCCACAATTCATCAGGAATGCCCTTGAAGAATTGGCGCATGAGGAAGATGGCGAACACGCTGGCCATGA